>JBDTDN010000346.1:0-2682 GCA_039923055.1 Jatrophihabitantaceae bacterium | reverse complement strand
AACCGTGCAGGCCGAAGACGAGCCCGGCGGCGAAGTCGACCAGGCGCTTGGCATCGGCGTCGTCCATCTCGGACAGGTTCATGATGACGGGCGTGCTCTTACGGAAGTGCTCGCCGATCGTGCGCGCCTCATTGTACGTGCGAGGGTGCAGAGCAGTGATCTGGTACGTCGGCTGCTGGTACTCGCCCTCGTAGCCGGCGGAGTACCGATCGTCGCTGCTATCACGGTCGTATTCGCGAGCCGGGATATGGGCTACCTCCGCTCCGCGGAGGTGATGGGACTCACGGGGGTAGCGCGACTCCGCGTAGTCCTCTCGTCGCGATGGCGCGCGCTCGACCGCGTGCCCGTACTCGCCGTCGTCGGTGTACTCCTCATCCTCGACGAGGCCGAGGTAGACGCCCATCCGGTGCATAGCTCCGGGCATTGGGTCCTCCATAAAGTCGGGGCTGAAGTCGATCGAGTTGTCCGCACTTGTGACTGGCGTGACGTGTGCTGACGCGAACGCTAGCCGAAAACCGTCGGTCTACGGCCGAGCAACGCCGTGCCGACACGCACGTGTGTTGAACCATTTCTGATTGCCGCTTCCAGATCGGCGCTCATTCCGGCCGAGATCGCGTCGGCCTGCGGGTGCTCTCGCTGCAACTGCACGGACACCTCGCGCAGTGCGGTGAACGCCGCGTCCGGTTCGGCAGCCCGCGGTGCGACGGCCATGACGCCGGCCAGCGCTAGCTCGGATCGAGTGGCGACCCACTCCGCCAGCGCGGCAACCCCGTCCGCAATGACGCCGCCACGGTCCGGATCACCGTCCAAGCTCACCTGGATGAATACAGCCAGCGGATGCGCCCGATCGGCACGCGCGGCCGCGTCGGCAAGGGCCGTCGCCAGCTCGGACCGGTCGACCGAGTGGACGGCGTGCGCGTAAGAGACGACGCTGCGTGCCTTGTTCGTCTGCAGCCGACCGATCAGGTGCCAGCGCAACTCGAGTCCGGGATAGGGCGATCCGGCCAACTCAGCGACCTTGGCCCGGGCCTGCTGGTCCCGGCTCTCACCGACGTCCGTGACACCGAGTTCGGCCAACGCCGCAACGTCTGAGGCCGGGTAGGTTTTGGTCACCGCGATCATCGTGACGGACTGAGCATCACGCCCGGCGCCCTGGCAGGCCTCGGCGATCCGGCTGCGGACCGACCCGAGCGCGGCGACCAGTTCGGCCCGACGGCGCTCATCGGACGGTGCCATTACGATTTGAGGAAGTCCGGCACATCCAACTCGTCGTCCACGCTGACCCGTGCCCGCGAGCCGTTGGTCGTCGGGTCGGAGTAGCCGACGTCGGCCTGCGCACGGGCGTCGGCCGCCTCATCGGCCCGGTACGAGGTTGCTGACGGCATGGACGAACTCGGGGTGTAGCCACCGGGCGCGTACGAGCCCGCGCTCGGCGCCGGCCGGGCGCTCGCGGCGGGCTCGCGGCGCACATCGACCTTCTTGTACGGGAGCTGGCCGCTGTCGAACCCGGCAGCGATGACCGTCACCTTCACCTCGTCGCCCAACGTGTCGTCGATCACCGCGCCGAAGATGATGTTGGCGTCCGGATGAGCCGCCTCGGCCACCAGGGAGGCGGCCTCGTTGATCTCGAACAGGCCGAGGTCCGAGCCGCCCTGGATCGACAGCAGCACGCCGTGGGCGCCGTCCATGCTGGCTTCCAGCAGCGGACTGGCGATCGCGATCTCTGCGGCCTGTCGGGCGCGACTGTCACCTCGGGCGGCACCGATGCCCATCAACGCCGAGCCAGCCCCGCTCATCACACTCTTGACGTCAGCGAAGTCCAGATTGATCAGACCGGGTGTGGTTATCAGGTCGGTGATGCCCTGGACACCGGACAGCAGAACCTGATCGGCAGAGCGGAACGCATCCAGGACGCTGACGTTGTGCTCGGAGATCTGCAGCAGTCGGTCGTTGGGAATGACGATCAGGGTGTCGCACTCGGCGCGCAGTTGGTCGATGCCGTCGTCGGCCTGGGTCGCGCGTTTCTTGCCCTCGAAGGAGAACGGCCTGGTGACCACGCCAATGGTCAGCGCGCCGAGCTTGCGGGCGATGCCGGCGACGACCGGCGCACCACCGGTACCGGTGCCGCCACCCTCACCCGCGGTCACGAAGACCATGTCGGCGCCTTTGAGCACCTCTTCGATCTCGTCGCGGTGGTCCTCGGCCGCCTTGCGGCCGACCTCAGGCTGGGCGCCTGCTCCGAGGCCGCGAGTGAGCTCACGGCCGACGTCCAGCTTGACGTCCGCATCGCTCATGAGCAGGGCTTGCGCGTCGGTGTTCACGGCAATGAACTCGACGCCCTTGAGGCCGTGTTCGATCATCCGGTTCACGGCGTTCACGCCGCCGCCGCCGACGCCGACGACCTTGATGACCGCGAGGTAGTTGTGCGGTGCTGTCATGGGTTGGCTCCTGTTTCCGATCGGTGCGGATGTGGCTGCTGGCTGAGTTGCCTGGCTGTGTCGTGGGCTCCGAACCCTCACCCTTTAGTAGACCGTTAATGTTATGTCAACCTGGGATGTTGAAACCGAAGTTAGAACGCCCTCGCCAGAAATCGGCGCAGGCGCGCCGAACGACACGCCGATGGATGGCCCGAATTGCGAAAGAGTGGCCCGTCCAGGCGGCGCTCAGCGCACGTCGTGCCGC
>JBDTDN010000345.1:0-3300 GCA_039923055.1 Jatrophihabitantaceae bacterium | reverse complement strand
CTCATTCGCGATGCGCGTGACTGTACGGGCAACACCTTCATCGACGACGAGGTGCTCCGCGAGTCCGGCGTCACCGATCTGAGCATCTATCGGTACGGATCCGGTTCGGAGTCCGAACTGCTCATGGACATTTTTCTTTGAGATTGGGCGCTGCATTGTTGACCAGAACCGACGTCGAACATGTCTTCGGGCAGGTGCTGACCCAGGTCAGGCACGTGCCCACGACGCTCAAGGAAATACGTGTACTGCATCAAGCGGGCATGGTCCCGGGGCGACCGGCCGAGCTGGCCCGTGCACTGGTGGACATGCGACGGTGGGGCCTACTGGCCGGCGCAATCCGCGTCGCGGCTCGACGGGCCCCGGATGCGCTCGGCATTGTGGATGAGCTCGGCGAGCTTACGTTCGCCGACCTGGACCGACGTTCAACCGCACTCGCGCTGGCCTGGCGCCAGCGCGGGCTGGACCACACGTCGGTGATCGCGCTGCTGTGCCGTGACCACCGCGGCCTGATCGAGTCCATGTTCGCCGCCGGAAAGCTAGGTGCGCGGGTGCTGCTGATGAACACCGGCTTTGCCAAACCCCAATTCGCGGCGGTCGCTGAACGTGAAGGTGTCGACACGCTGGTGTACGACGTCGAATTCACCGACATCCTCGGCGAGGTGCCTGCATCGATCCCCCGCTACCTGGCCTGGGCAGAGCAATCCGACAACGATCACGAGACGCTGGAGCAGCTCATCAACGGCGCACCGGTCGGCGAGCTCAGCCACCCACAAGAGCCAGGTGGTCTGGTGCTGCTCACCAGCGGTACAACGGGAACGCCGAAGGGCGCAGCGCGCCAGATCAGTTCGCCGTTCGCTGCCGCGCAGTTCCTGGACCGGATCCCGTTGCGACCTGGCGAACGGACCTTTCTGGCGGCGCCGCTGTTCCACGGCACCGGGTTGTCCCAGTTCTTGATGACACTGGCGTTGGGCTCGACCACGGTGATCCGACGCCGCTTCGACCCCGTGGCGACGCTCGAGGCGATGCAGAAGTATCAGATACAGGTACTGGTCGTCGTTCCGACAATGCTGCAGCGCATCCTGAACCTGGGTGAGGCTCAGATCAGGTCCTACGACACCAGCGCGCTGCGCATCCTGTTCACCGCCGGGTCGGCGCTGCCACCGGAGGTCGGCAATCGCGCCACCGACCTGTTCGGACCGGTGATTCACAACCTGTATGGCTCGACCGAGGTTGCTGTGGCGACGGTGGCCACACCCGAGGATTGGAAACGGGCACCCGGCACCGTCGGCCGACCACCGGTCGGCTGCACCGTGCAGCTATACGACGAGACCGGTCGCAAGATCACCAAGCCCGACACCATCGGCCGGGTCTTTGTCGGCAGCGGACTGAAGTTCGCCGGCTACACCGGCGGGGGCAGCAAGGACGAGATCGACGGCCTGCTCTCATCCGGCGATGTCGGCCACTTCGACGCCGATGGCCTGCTCTTCATTGACGGCCGCGACGACGACATGATCGTCTCCGGCGGCGAGAACGTCTTTCCGGCCGAGGTTGAGAACCTGTTGGTCGAGCATCCTGCAATCGCTGACGCAGCAGTCATCGGGGTCCCGGACGAGGACTTTGGCCAACGCCTAAAGGCATTCGTGGTCGTACGCGATGGACATGAGGTGGGCGCTGCTGAACTGCGCGACCACGTGAAGGTCAACCTCGCCCGGCACAAGGTTCCCCGTGATATCGAGTTTCTGGACTCGCTGCCGCGAAATGCGACCGGCAAGTTGCTGCGCGGCAAGCTCAGCTGACTCGCTACACCGTCATGAGCGATCCAGTCGATCCTGGTCCGCAGTTGTACTGGGCGCCACCGAGCCCGGACCGACTCGGGCCCTTACCAGCCGGGTACCGCACTCCCGCTCCCCCCGCACCGCCCCCGGCGCCCCCCGGAGACCATCGGGCCTTGTTCGTCGGCCTGGGTCTGCTGATCGTCGTGGGCGTTACCGTCGGCTGCTACGCGCTGTTCTCGGGTGATCAGCCCGCGTCACCGCAGGTCGCCTCACCGGTAGCCACCGCCACTGCCGGCCCTGCGACGAGTTCGTCGACCGCCGTCCTGCAGTTCCCGACCGGGCCGGTGCAGTTCCCGACCGGGCCGGTGCTGCCAACCGATCTGCCCGGCGTCAGCGGCATCTGCACGAGCACTCACGATCCGTTCACGACCGCACTCACCTATGTGACCGCGGCCGGGTACGGAGTGCCGGAAATCGCGCAGTCCTGCGTCTATCAGGACAGCGTCCCGAAATCAGTAGCGATACGGCTCGAGGGTCTGGATCTGGTTCCGCAGAACCCGACGAACGGTGCCGGCAAGTACACCTTCAGCTCCGCGGACGGGCGACACACGGTCACTGTGACGGTGACGCTGGAACCGGACAACGCCTACTGGGTCACTGACGTCGCCATCCACTGATCGCCCCGACGATCCCGGCGGCAACGGCACTTGCCGCTATGGCCACGGTCGCCCGGGCTGCGAGCCCACGCACCTGGCCGTCCCGAAGTGCGACTGTGATGGCGATCGCGTCTGCCGCATCCACCCCCGCCCCCACGAGTAGCCAGGTCCGGCGCCCGCGACCTGATGCCGCCAGCGTCCCTGCCGCGAGTCCCAGGTCGCGGGCACCTGCCATCCGAGTCAGGAACCGCAGCCGTTTGGCCGACGCCGTATCTACGCCCAGGGCGCGGACCGACGCGTCCGGAGCCGCCAGCACCGCCGCTCCGACCGCGAGGCGGCCGAGGCCCAATGCACGCCTGAGTACATCTGCTGAAAACACCGGACACCCTGCCTTCTGATCCTTGCCGCTGGCATCGGCCTGAGTTAGGCGCACCCGCTGCGCGAGCACACTGCGACGATAACTAGCGATCGGGGAACCAGCACGACCCGCCCGGGAATCATCGCCCGCCCCGGATCGTTGGGAACAGTACAAGCCCAAGATTTACGTCTTTCCCGTCCCAGGAGGTGCCCACCATGGCAGATCGGACCCTGCGTGGCAGTCGGCTGGGAGCAGTCAGCTACGAAACCGAGTACGGCACTGAGCCTGCTCCACGCAACATTGCCGCCTATCGCTGCGCTCGCGGTCATGAGTACCGCGTGCCGTTCTCCGAAGAGGCGGAAATCCCCACTACCTGGGATTGTCGGCTGGACGGCACGCCCGGACTGCTGATCGATGGTCCTGCCCCGGAACCGAAGAAGGGCAAGCCGGCCCGTACCCACTGGGACATGCTCATGGAGCGTCGGACGATCGCGGATCTCGAGGAGGTTCT
>JBDTDN010000344.1:0-5253 GCA_039923055.1 Jatrophihabitantaceae bacterium | reverse complement strand
AGGTCGTCTGCGTCGGCAAGAACTACGCCGACCACGCCGCTGAGATGGGCGGCCAAGCTCCCGCCTCGCCCATCATCTTCCTCAAGCCGTCTACGTCGGTCATCGGGCACGGCGATGTGATCCGACGGCCGATCTCGGACCGGGTGGATCATGAGGCCGAGCTTGGCGTAGTGATCGGCCGCCCCGCGCGGGACGTCAGCCGGGAAGACGCGCTGTCGTACGTGCTCGGCTACACGTGTGCGAACGACGTGACCGCGCGCGATCAGCAGAAGGCCGACGTGCAGTTCACCCGCGGCAAGGGCCACGACTCGTTCTGCCCGATCGGACCGTGGATCGAGACGGTGTTGAACCCGTCCGATCTCCGCGTCACCGCCGCTGTGAACGGCGTCGTGAAACAGGACGGTCGCACCAGCGCGATGCTGCACGACGTCCCGACACTGATCGCGTTCATGTCGAACGTGATGACACTGCTGCCGGGCGATGTGATCCTGACCGGGACGCCCGCGGGCGTCGGGCCGATCGTCGAGGGCGACACCGTGAGCATCGCGATCGAAGGCATCGGCGAACTGAGCAACAAGGTCGTCAAGAAGTGACACCTCGTCTGCGCGTCGCCCCGTCGCCCACCGGCGACCCGCACGTCGGCACGGCCTACATGTCGCTGTTCAACCTCGGCTTCGTGCGCAGGCACGGTGGCAGCTTCGTGCTGCGCATCGAGGACACCGACCGGGCGCGTTTCCAGGCCGACAGCGAGCAGCAGATTTACGACACGCTGCGCTGGCTCGGCCTGACCTGGGACGAGGGCCCGGACGTCGGCGGGCCGTACGCGCCGTATCGACAATCCGAGCGACTGGACACCTACCGACCCTTTGTCGACCAATTGCTGGCCGCCGGGCACGCGTATCGCTGCTGGTGCAGTCAGGAGCGGCTGGCCGAGATGCGTGACCGCCAGCGCAAAGACAAGCTGCCGACCGGCTACGACCGGCTCTGCCTGGGCAAGACCGAGGCCGAGCGCAGGGCGTTGGGCGGCGCGACTGACACGCCCGTCGTGCGCATGCATATCCCCGACGACGTAGCACTGACGTTCACCGACGTTATCCGTGGCGAGGTGTCTGCGCCCCGGCCGGACGACCAGGTGATTCTTAAGGCCGACGGCTTCCCCACATACCACCTGGCCGTCGTGGTCGATGATCACCTGATGGGCATCACCCACGTGGTTCGTGGCGAAGAGTGGATCTCCTCCACGCCCAAGCACCTGCTGCTCTACCGCTGGCTGGGCTTCCAGACGCCGCAGTTCGCGCACATGCCACTGCTGCGCAACACCGACAAGTCCAAGATCTCCAAGCGCAAGAACCCGGCTGCGCGGCTCAGTTGGTTCCGCGAACAGGGCTACCTGCCCGAGGCGCTGGTGAACTTCCTGGCGCTGCTTGGCTATGGCCAGCCGGGTGAGGAGGAGATCTTCGGTTTCGAGCAGTTCAGCGCGAGCTTCGAGTGGACGCGGGTGAATACCGTCGGGCCGGTCTTCGACCTGGATAAGCTGAATTGGCTCAACGGGCAGTACCTGCGTGAGTTGGACGGCGAACAGTTCACGCGTCGGCTCATCGAGTTCGCGGGCCGTACCGACATGAACGGCGACCCGAACGTGATCGCTGCGGCCGCCCCGCTGGTGCAGGAGCGCGTCGCGACCCTGCTCCAGGGCGTCGAGCTGATCCGCTTCCTGCTCGTGGCCGAGGCCGATTTCACCGTCGAGGAGACCGCGGCGGCAAAACAGCTCGGCGAGCCTGGACAGGCGGTACTCGCCGCTGCGCTGCCGGCGCTGGAGCCGCTGACGGATTGGACGCACGAGGCGATCGAACACGCGTTGCGTACCGCGCTGGTCGAAGGTCTGGGGCTCAAGCCCGGTAAGGCGTATCAGCCGCTGCGGGTGGCGGTCACCGGGACCACCGTCTCGCCGCCACTGTTCGAGTCGATGCAGATCCTCGGCCGGGACCGCTCACTGGCTCGTCTTCGCGCCGCCGTTTCGTAACCCTCCTGAGCTGAGCGCGTCAAGATGCGCGACAGGCCGTGGTGGAGTACACCGATGTTCATGGGTCTTGAAGGTGTACACGTCGAGGTGACCGGGGACGGGCCACAGACCGTCGTGCTCATCCACGGCTTCTCCGACAACGCGAACACCTGGCGCCGGGTCGTACCGGCGTTGGCCACGCGGTATCGAGTCGTGGCCCTGGATCTGCCCGGGCACGGTCGCAGTACGCGAGTGTGGACTACCCCGCTGGTCGACGGATATGTCGATCTCGTCGCTGAGGTGCTGGACGCGCTCGGGACCGCAGGTCCGGTCAGCATCGTCGGCAACTCGATGGGAGCCGTCGTCGCGACGATGTACGCCGAACGGTTCGCAGATCAGGTCGATCGGATCGCGCTGATTGGGATGCCGGGTGTGCACGCCGTCCCTATGCTGTGGCGATTGGCCGCGTCCCGTCCGGCCGCGATCGCGATGCGAACGGCCTTTGCGCCCATCCCGGTCAGCCGCCTGCAGCGCAGCTTCGGCTGGATCTACGCGCACGCAGCGTCGCCCCAACCGGGCGTCATCGACCCGACCGCGCTGCGCGGCTACTTCGACACCTATGCAAACCGCGACCGCCTGTTCGGGCTCGCGGACATCGCCCGTGCCCTGCTGGCCGAGTTGCGCGTCCTGCGCCTGGACGGGGTGCTCGCCCGCGAGACCGTGCCGACGCTGCAGATCTGGGGTCGCTATGACCGGCTGGTGCCGTCGCGGCACGTCGCTGACCGTGGTGTGCCGCGTCAGCCCGGTGTCGTGGTGCTGCCCGGCTGTGGGCACTGCCCGCAGTTGGACGCGCCCGACATCCTGCTTGCGACTTTGCTTCCCTTTCTCGCCGCTGAGCCGGGTAGCGATGCCCGTCTGCCCGCGCGGCGCGCTGGCAACGTGCGTGCGGGTACGGACACGCGCGCGCCTCGGTCATAGGCCGACCCTCGTCCGCTGACATACCGTCGGGGCGGACGGGTCGGTTCGATAGTCTGCGCCCGGAAAGAACCGGAATGAACCGGAAAGAAGGAGTGCTGAGGATGTCTGCTGAGCGGCCGGCGTGGAGCGACGATGACATCGAGGCGTTCCGCGACCTCGCCCGCACGTTCTTCGAGAAGGAGTGTGCGCCGCACGAGGACCGCTGGGCTGAGCAGCAGCACGTCGATCGGGAGATCTGGAACAAGGCCGGCGATCTCGGCCTGCTCTGCCCGTCGATCCCGGAGCAGTTCGGTGGAGGAGGCGGGACGTTTGCACATGAGGTTGTCGTCGCGGAGGAACAGATTCGCACAGGCGCTGGCAGCCTTGGCACTGCCGTGCACAGCACGATCGTTGCGCACTACATCCTCAACTACGGCACCGACGAACAAAAGCAGCGTTGGCTACCCAAGCTCGCGTCGGGGGAGTACGTCAGCGCAATCGCGATGACCGAGCCCGGAACCGGGTCGGACCTTCAGGCCATCAAGACCAAGGCCATCAAGAGTGGTTCGGAATACGTCATCGACGGTAGCAAGACGTTCATCTCCAACGGCCTGCTCGCTGACCTGGTGATCGTCGCGGCCAAGACCGACCCGGACGACACCGCTGCCGGAATCTCGCTCGTGGTTGTGGAGACCGACGGCGCCAAGGGCTTCTCCCGCGGTCGGGTGCTGAAGAAGATTGGCCAGCACGGCCAGGACACCGCAGAACTGTTCTTCGACGGCGTTCGCGTGCCGGCCGAGAACCTGATCGGCGGTATTGAGGGCCAGGGTTTCATCCAACTCATGCAGCAACTGCAGCAGGAGCGCCTGATTCTCGCAGCGGCGGCGGTAGCCACGATCGAGTTGACCGTCGACCTCACCGTGAAGTACACCAAGGAACGACAGGCGTTCGGCAAACCAATCTTCAACTTCCAGAACACCAAGTTCAAGCTCGCCGAAGCGGCAACGGTCGCGAAGATCTCGAGGGTGTTCATCGACGACTGCATCGCCAAGCACCTGCGCGGGGAATTGGATATCCCTACTGCGTCCATGGCCAAGTGGTGGTTGACGCAGCAGCAGTGCGACATCGCCGACGAATGCCTGCAGTTGTTCGGTGGTTACGGCTACATGGAGGAGTACCCGATCGCGCGGATCTACGCCGGGTCACGGATTCAGAAGATCTACGGCGGGACGAACGAGATCATGAAGGAGATCATCTCCCGCTTCCTCTGAGACATGTTCAACAAAGCACCACCGTCAGACTGCGACGTTTCGGCTCGGTTGGTCGCAGGGCACGACTTCCGGCCGGCGCCGAAGAACTGTAACGTGTTCTCATTCTGGTTTCGAGAAATCTCGTGAGGACGGCGCTCCATGACCGCTCAGCTCAGCACTGACACCGATGGCGCGACGCAGACGTTTGACCTGACGCATCCGGTCACGGGCGAACACGTCGGGACCTATCCGGTACACACCGCGGCGGACATCGCCGAGCGGCTGGCCGAAGCACGTGTCGCGCAGGTGTGGTGGGACGAACTCGGGTTCGGCGGCCGCAAGAAGTTGATGAATCGCTGGCTGTCCTGGCTGGCGCAGCACGCCGATGAGATGTGCGAGTTGGGTTATGCCGAGGCGGGCAAGACCCGGGGTGACGTCCAGTTCGAACTGATCGCCTCGCTCGAGGACATCCGGTGGGCGGCCGCGCACGCCGAACGTGTCCTGAAGGAGCGCCGGGTCGCTCCCGGCATCGCGATGGCGAACTTCAGCGCCCGGCTGTCCTACCGGCCGCTCGGAGTCGCTGGCGTGATCGCGCCGTGGAATTTTCCGCTGTATACGCCTTTCTGCGGCATGGCCTACGCGCTCGCCGCCGGCAATGCCGTCATCGTCAAGCCGAGCGAGTTCAGCTCTGCGACGGGGGTGTACGCGGTCGAGTCGTTCTACAAGGCGAACCCGGATGCCGCCAAAGGCTTGGTCAGCTGGGTGACCGGGTTTGGTGAGACAGGTGCGGCGCTGTGCACGTCGGGCGTCGACAAACTGGCCTTCACCGGGTCTGTGCCGACCGGCAAGCGGGTCATGGCGGCCTGCGCGCAGAACCTGACCCCGGTGCTTCTGGAACTCGGCGGCAAGGACGCGACCGTGGTCGCCGAGGACGCGAACCTGGATGCTGCCGCGGAGGGTGTTGTCTGGGGTGGGCTGTTCCATTCCGGCCAGGGCTGCGTCTGCGTCGAGCGGGTCTATGTCGTGCAGAGCGTCCGTGAGGAG
>JBDTDN010000343.1:0-7601 GCA_039923055.1 Jatrophihabitantaceae bacterium | reverse complement strand
ACCCGGTCGCCGCATTCGACCTGTTCGGGATCTCCTTCTCCACCGAACTCGGCTACACGAACCTGCTGACGGCACTGGACCTGGCTGGCATCCCGTTGCACGCGGCCGACCGGACCGGCGAACACCCACTGGCCATCGCGGGTGGACACGCCGCCTTCAACCCGGAACCGATCGCCGATTTCATCGACGCCGCGGTGCTCGGTGACGGCGAGCAAATCGTCGGTATCATCACCGACATAACCCGCGAGTGGAAAGCCGAAGGCGCCCCGGGCGGGCGGGACGAGTTGTTGCGGCGACTGGCCGGAACAGGTGGTGTGTACGTCCCCCGCTTCTACGACGTCACCTACCTGCCGGACGGCCGGATCGAGTCGCTCACGCCGAACCATCCCGACGTCCCGGCCCGCATCGCCAAGCACACCGTGATGAACCTGGACGACTGGCCCTACCCCAAGACGCCGCTCGTCCCGCTCGCCGAGACCGTCCACGAGCGGATGTCGGTGGAGATCTTCCGTGGCTGTACGCGCGGCTGCAGGTTCTGCCAGGCCGGCATGATCACCCGCCCGGTCCGTGAGCGCAGCATCACCGGTATCGGCGAGATGGTCGCCGCCGGTCTGGCCGCGTCAGGCTTCGACGAGGTCGGTCTGCTCTCGCTCTCCTCCGCCGATCACTCGGAGATCGCGCAGATCACCAAGCAACTCGCTGACCGGTACGAGGACGACAAGATTGGGCTGTCCCTGCCCTCCACCCGTGTCGACGCATTCAATATCGATCTGGCCAATGAGTTGTCCCGGAACGGCCGTCGCTCGGGCCTGACGTTCGCACCCGAGGGCGGCTCGGAGCGGCTGCGCCGGGTCATCAACAAAATGGTGAGCAAGGATGATCTGATCCGCACGGTGTCCACCGCGTACGGCAACGGCTGGCGCCAGGTGAAGCTGTACTTCATGTGCGGCCTGCCGACCGAGACCGACGAGGACGTGCTGGAGATCGCCGAGATGGCGCACGACGTCATCCGTGCGGGCCGCGAAGCAGCGGGCCACAAGGACATCCGCTGCACCGTCTCGATCGGCGGGTTCGTCCCGAAGCCGCACACCCCGTTCCAATGGGCCGCGCAGGCCTCGCCCGAGACGGTCGACAACCGGTTACGCAAACTGCGGGCCGCGATCAACGCGAGCAAGCTCGGCCGCAATGTCGGTATGCGCTACCACGACGGCGAGCCGTCGATGGTCGAAGGCATGCTCTCGCGCGGCGACCGGCGGGTCGGCGCGGTGATCGAGGCGGTTTGGCGCGACGGCGGCCGGTTCGACGGTTGGAGTGAGCACTTCTCCTTTGCCCGCTGGGCCTCCTGTGCCGAGATGGTGTTTGCCGACCAACCTGTGAACATGGACTGGTACACCACTCGCGAGCGCGACGGCGACGAGGTGCTGCCATGGGACCACCTGGACTCCGGACTGGACAAGCAGTGGCTCTGGGACGACTGGCAGGACGCGCTGGGGGAGTTCGAGCAGGACGACTGCCGCTGGACGCCCTGCTTCGACTGCGGGGTCTGCTCGAACCTGGGTACCGACATCCAGATCGGCCCGACCGGTCAGTCCCTACCGCCCGCTCCGGTCCGACCGCTGCTGCCTATGGCTACCGGTAGCTGATGTCCGATGCGCACGAGGCGATCCGGAACCTGCTCGGTACCTACTGCCGGTTGATGGACGCTGCGGACTGGACTGGTCTAGGCGCATTGTTTGCCGACGCCGAACTGGTCGGCCAGGACGGCGCCGCCTTCGCGGTGGGAGCGGCGGCAGTGCAGATGCGGTACGAACGCGGCACTCAGTTGTACGGCGGCTCGCCACGCACGCGGCACATCACGGCAAATTCCGTAATCGACGTCGACGGCGGGACGGCGACGGTGCGCTCGTCCTATGTCGTGTTCCAGGCAGTCGACGGATTCGCGCTCCAGCCGATCATCACCGGCCGGTACTGCGATCGCTTCGCCCGCGACGAGCGGGGCTGGCGATTCGCGCGGCGTCAGTTCTTCGCCGACCATCTTGGCGACCTGTCCCACCATCTGACCTACCCCATCTGACCTGTCCCATATGACCTACTCCACCGAGCCGCCGAGCTAAAGGGTGCCCACGTGATGCGTTTTCAGGACAAGGTCGTGCTCGTGACCGGTGCCGGCTCCGGCATCGGTGCGGCGACCGCGGAACTGTTCGCTGCCGAGGGCGCCACGGTCGTCGGCGTCGACCTGACCGGCAACGGAACGTCGATCCTGCAGGGCAATGTCGCAGATCCGGCCTCGGTCGAAGGCTTCGTCGCTGAGACCATCAGCCGGCACGGCGGCATAGACGTCCTGGCGAATGTGGCGGGCATCGTGAGGTTCTCGCACGTGGAACAGACCACATTGACGGACTGGCAGCAGCATTTGGATGTGAACCTGACCGGCCCGTTCCTGGTCAGCCAGGCCGCGTTACCGTCACTGGTCGAACGTAAGGGCAACATCGTCAACGTCGCGTCCATTGCCGGGCTGAAGGGGCAGGCGTATACCGCCGCTTACTGCGCATCCAAGGGCGGGCTGGTCCTGCTGACCAAGTCGATGGCGCTGGAGTTGGCCGCACGCGGGGTCCGGGTCAACTGCATCTGCCCGAGCAGCGTGATGACGCCATTGGTCAAGGGCGTCGCCGATACCATGCCCCGTGACGTTGCGGCACCCTTGATGGCTCGGTTGAGCAGTGTCCTGCCCGGCTGGGTGTCGCCGGAGGAGGTCGCCGAGTCGATCGCCTATCTCGCTTCGGACGTGGCGCGGAACATCACCGGATCGAGCCTGCTCATCGACGGCGGCACACTGAGCTGAGCCGGATAGGTCCAGGCGTAAGGCAGACTCGCTCATATGGCCCGCAATGTTCCCGAAGGTCCGCCACCGCCACCGGTAGTACAGCGCGTGCGGCTGCGTTACGCCAAGCGTGGGCGGCTACGGTTCACCTCCCATCGCGACTTCGCCCGGAGCTTTGAGCGGGCACTGAAGCGGGCCGATGTGCCGATGGGGTACTCGGCGGGCTTCACGCCGCATCCGAAGATCAGTTATGTCGGAGCGGCGCCGACCGGAGTCGCGAGCGAGGCGGAGTTCCTGGAGATCGGCCTGGCCCGCGAAGTCGACCTTGAGGCGTTGCGGGCGGCGATCGACGCCGCGCTGCCGGACGGACTGGACATCGTCGAGGCAGTGGTCGCCGGTCCGGGATCGTTCGCCGAACGGATGCAGGCCTCGCGTTGGCGCATCGAACTGCCCGGCGTACTCGAACCTGAGGCGCGGGCGGCCGTGACGGCTTTCCTGGCCTGCACCGAGTTCGGGGTCGAACGGTTGACCAAGGACGGCAAGCGCACGATCGACGCGCGGACACCGGTCGTGTCGCTCACTGTCTCGGACAGCGCCGCGCCGACCGTGTCGCGGGCGGGCGTCGGACCCGATGCCGCGCCGCGTGCCATACTCGACATGGTTGTCCGGCAGGTGACCCCTACCGTACGACCCGACGACGTTCTCGCCGCATTGCGATCGGTCGCCGGTCTCGCCCTGAGTGCGCCGCCCGTTGCGGTTCGCCTGGCGCAGGGACCGCTCGACGACGCAGGCGAGGTCGGAGACCCCTTGGTCCCCGACCGGGCTTCGGCCTGAATCGAGCCGATCTCAACCCCACCCGGGCTGCGGTGCTCTACCGGCCGCTACCCGACACAGACTTCGCGGCTGGCCCATCTTGGGTCACTCGCCACAACCGCCTCCGCGCGGCTGCGGTTCCGTCCAACTGGACGGCCCGCGCCCGGGGGCCATGGAACGGAGTGAACCGAGCACATGCTCGATCCCGAGAACGTAGATGGTCAAAACACCAACAACCCGAGCGCTGTCGGCCAGGTCACGCCAAGCGTGTCCGCCGACGGCGGCGCGGCGCCCGCGGTAAAGGCAGCGCCTCGTAAACGTGCGGCGAAGAAGGCTGCGGCGCCCGCGCCTGATGCGACCAACCGCGACGGGGCCGGTTCGGTACCCGCTGAGAAGCCCGCACCGCGCAAGCGCAGCCCGAAGAAGGCGGCAGCCGCGGGGACGCCAGACCCAGCCGCTCCCGCCGTGAAGCAGCCCGCGCGCAAGGCCACCTCAAAATCCGGCCCGGCCAAAGCCGAATCGACTGACGTCACAACGTCCGATACCGCAACCTCCGATACCGCAACGTCCGATACCGCTCCGGTCAAGGCGCCACGTAAGCGCGCACCCCGGAAGGCCGCCGCTGACAGCACTGCGGCGGCTGACGACTCCCAGACGGCGCGGCCGGCGTTGGCTGCACCGTCTGTGCTGTTCGTGGCACCCGGCGAGACCAAGGCACCGCCCCGTGGTCGCCGCGTCGCGAGTTCGCCTGCTGGTCCGCCCACCGAAGCCGACGGCAACCAGTCGGCCCAGGGCGCCGAGGTCGACCTGAGCGCCGTCGAGGACGTCCAGGACCGGACCGCAGAACCGGAAGACGTCAAGGAAGCTGCCGGTGACGAGGCAGCTGGTGCCCGCCGTCGCCGCCGCCGGGGACGGCGTGGACGTGGCGGTGCCCAGCGGGCCGAGGACGACACCGATGGCGAAACCGATGGCGAAACCGACAGCGACGCCGATTCAGACAAGACCGGAGGTGCAGCGTCCACCGGGGCAACCGGTGACGACACCGCGAGCGGCGAGGACGGTAGCGCGGCCGAGGATGAGGACGCCGACGGCGAGAGCGCTGCGACCAAGCGCCGGCGGCGGCGACGACGTTCCGGTGGCGGTGGTGGCGGCAACGGCGCCGCCAACGCCGATGACATCGACGACCCGCCGAACACGGTCGTCCACGTACGCCAGCCGCGAGAGCCGAAGCAGAAGGACGGGGACGACGGCGTGCGCGGCGTCAAGGGCTCGACGCGACTGGAGGCCAAGCGCCAGCGTCGCAAGGATGGCCGCGACACCAGCCGTCGCCGTCCGCCGATCCTGACCGAGTCGGAGTTCCTGACCCGCCGTGAGGCCGTCGACCGGGTGATGGCCGTACGTCAGCGCGGTGACCGTACCCAGATCGCGGTGCTCGAGGACAACGTGCTGGTCGAGCACTACGTCACCCGGGCCAGCGCCACGTCCTACGTCGGCAACGTCTACCTCGGCCGCGTGCAGAACGTGCTGCCCTCGATGGAGGCGGCGTTCATCGACATCAGCAAGGGCCGCAACGGCGTGCTGTACGCCGGTGAGGTCAACTGGGACGCAGCCGGGCTGGAGGGCAAGTCTCGCAACATCGAGAGCGCCTTGAAGTCCGGTGACGTCGTGCTCATCCAGGTGACCAAGGACCCAATCGGCCACAAGGGTGCGCGGCTGACCAGCCAGATCTCCCTGCCCGGCCGGTTCTTGGTGTACGTGCCCGGCGGCGGGATGACCGGGATCAGCCGCAAGCTCCCCGACACCGAACGGCACCGCCTCAAAACGATCCTGAAGAAGATCGTCCCCGAGGACGCCGGCGTCATCATTCGCACCGCGGCCGAGGGCGCCACCGAGGAAGAGCTCACCCGCGACGTGGAACGGCTGCAGGCGCAGTGGGAGCAGATCCAGCAGAAGGCGGCCAAGACGTCGGCCGCGCCGGTCCTGGTACACGGCGAGCCCGACCTGGCGATCCGCGTCGTGCGAGACGTGTTCAACGAGGACTTCAAGCAGTTGATCGTCGAGGGAGACGCTGCCTGGCAGACCGTCTCCGAGTACGTCGAGGGCGTCGCCCCCGACCTGCGCGAGCGGGTGGAGCGGCACGCCGCCGACACGGACCTGTTCCACCAGTTGCGGGTGGACGAGCAGCTGATGAAAGCGCTCGATCGCAAGGTCTGGCTGCCCTCGGGCGGCTCGCTGGTCATCGACCGCACCGAGGCCATGACGGTCATTGACGTCAACACCGGCAAGTTCGTCGGTACGGGCGGCAACCTCGAGCAGACCGTCACCCGTAACAACCTGGAGGCCGCCGAGGAGATCGTCCATCAACTGCGACTGCGCGACGTCGGCGGCATCGTGGTGATCGACTTCATCGACATGGTGTTGGAGTCCAACCGCGAACTCGTTCTGCGCCGGCTCACCGAGTGCCTGGGCCGCGATCGGACCAAGCACCAGGTCGCCGAGGTCACCTCGCTAGGCCTGGTGCAGATGACGCGAAAGCGCGTTGGTGAGGGTCTGCTCGAGGCGTTCAGTGAGCAGTGTGAGCACTGCAAGGGTCGCGGCGTACTGATCCACTCCGAGCCCGTCGACAAGATCCCCGGCTCTGCCGGCTCGGCGGATGAGGACGACCGGCCCAAGCCCAAGCGCAAGCGTGGCGGTTCGGCGGCGAAGAAGGCTGCCGAACCCATCGAGGTCGAGCCGCCGATGAACCCCGAGCAGCGCGCCGCCGCGCTGGCCGCAATGGTGGCGATCCACAAGGCCGCTCATCCGGACGAGAACCAGGCTCAGGCCGAAGCCGCGGTCGAGGCAGCAGTTGCCGGCACGGCAGCGGTCGAGGCAGCAGTTGCCGACCCGGATCCGTCCGATGAACCTGTTTTGGCGCAATCGGTTGATCAACAGAGCGAAACGGTCGATGAACGACCCGAACCGGCTGTTGATCACGACAGACAAGCGGCCGCACCCGCTGCCCCGGCGCCACGGCGGCGCAGGGCTGCGAGTCGGCCGGCCGGCCCGCCGGTCAGTGTCTCGTGAGCATCTGCCGACCAGACGGGCCCAGGGGCGTTTTGCCTCGCTGCCCCACGGTGCCGTAACCTGTACAACGGCCCACTTGCTGCGGGCCGTGATTGCGTGCGCCGCTGGTCGGACCCGCGTCAAGAGTTCCGACAACACGCAGTAGCGCAAGACAAACGCAGTACTTCAGACACGCAGTACTTCAGACACGCTGTAGGGCCGATCGGCCCAGCCAAGGAGTGGATCCGCGATGTATGCCATCGTCAAGACCGGCGGCAAGCAGTACAAGGTTGCCGAGGGCGATGTGATCGAGGTCGAAAAGCTCGATGGCAAGCCCGGCGCAGAGATTTCGCTCGCCGCGATCCTGCTCGTGGACGGTGCTGCCGTCACCCACGACGCGGACACGCTCGCGAAGGTCGCCGTCACCGCTGAGGTGGTTGCGCAGACCAAGGGCCCGAAGATCAAGATTCACAAGTTCAAGAACAAGACCGGCTATCACAAGCGCATGGGGCATCGTCAGAAGCTGACGCAGGTCCGCGTCACCGGCATCTCAGCGAAATAGGGAATGACACACTATGGCTCATAAGAAGGGCGCATCCAGCTCCCGTAACGGTCGCGATTCCAACGCGCAGTACCTGGGCGTTAAGCGTTTCGGTGGCCAGGTCGTCAAGTCCGGCGAGATCCTGATCCGCCAGCGCGGCACCAAGTTCCACCCGGGCATGAACGTCGGCCGTGGCGACGACGACACGCTGTTCGCCCTCGCCCCCGGTGCGGTGAAGTTCGGCGTCTCGCGCGGTCGTAAGACCGTGAACATCGTCCCGGCCGAGGTCTGACCCGCGGTCGTACGCACACTCAGCAGAGGCGGGCACCGGGGATTCCGGCGCCCGCCTCTGGCTTTTTCCACGATTGTGCAATCTTTGGC
>JBDTDN010000342.1:0-4246 GCA_039923055.1 Jatrophihabitantaceae bacterium | reverse complement strand
ACTTTCGCGAACGCGAGCGGGCTGCGGGTGCGGGCGCTGCTCGGCTCCAAGACAATGCCCTGGACGACGATTACCGGATTATCGGTCGACACCCGGTCGGTATACGCCGTCCAAGCCGACGGTGCGGTCCGGCTGCCCTGCGTGCGGGTGGCCGACCTGGGCAACCTGTCGTTCGCCAGCGACGGGCGGCTGCCGGAAATCTCCCAGCCGACCCTGAAGTTCGCCCCCGCCCGACGCCGCGGCCGCTGACCTTCCCGATTGTGCAATCGCGTCAGTAACCGTCGGCGACGATGTTCGCGAGCGGCTCGCCGGCCAGGTAACGGTGCAACTGGGCCCTCACCAGCGCGGCGGCGCGGCCCTGCCACCCCGTGGTGCCGCCGCCGATGTGCGGAGTGATCAGCACGTTCGGCGCATCCCAGAGTGGGTGGTCGGCGGGCAGCGGTTCGGGGTCGGTGACATCCAGGAACGCCTTCAGTCGACCGGCATTCAGTTCCACCAGCAGCGCATCGGTGTCCAGGATCGTGCCGCGCGCGATGTTGACGACGATCGCGCCGTCCGGCAACGCGGACAGCAGCGCGGCATCGACCAGCCGATGCGTCTGCGGGGTATCCGGCACGGCCAGCACGAGCACGTCGTGGCGGCCGATCAGTGCGGGTAGCTCCGCCAGCGCATGCACGCCGTCACGGGCAGTTCGCGCAACGAATGTCGTCGACACATCGAATACGTCCAGCGCCGTGGCGACCCGGCGGCCGATGTCCCCGGCACCGACGATGAGCGCCCGCTTGCCGGCCAGCCCGTCGGTCCTGGTCCGTATCCATTCGTGTGCGGCCTGACCGGCATACATGCGGGGCAGTTCACGCACCAGGCTCAAGAGACCGGCCACGGCAAGCTCTGCGGTCGAGCCACCGTGCACGCCGCGGCCGCTGCACAGGACCACATTGTCTGGGACGATCGACAGCCATGGGCCGACGCCGGCCGACATCAGCTGGATCACCCGTAGCCTGGGCATCGCGGTGAGGATGCCCGGGTCGGGCGGTCCCACGGTGTACTGCGGCAGATAGAACTCGACGTCGGCCACAGCTGCCGCAGGCTCACCGCTGCCATCCCACACCACAGTGCGGACGCCGTCAGGTGGGTCGCCGAGCAAATCCAACATTTCACTCGTGCTCACGCAGACGGTCACCATGACTGCCAGGTTAATCGGGCGCGATGACCGGGCACAGACCGAGCAGGCAGACTGGAGCCCATGCGTCCTCCCGCCCGTACCGGAGCAGCAGTCGCCGTGGTGCTTCTGCTGACCGGCTGCGGATCGACATCGGCCGCCGTCCCGGACTGGCGGCCCCAGCCGTCCTTCGTCGGAGAGGGGCACTTGCCGAACATCCAACTGCCGATCCCCGGGCAGAGCGGACCGAACGGACCACCGTCCGACCAAGGTGGCCCGATGCCCTCGGGCCAGACGCCGTCACCGTCTAAGTCCAACGCGCAGGATCCGGCGGTTCTGGCCACCAAACTGACGACGCCGACGGCGCTGGTCCTGCTGCCGGACGGTTCGGCACTCGTTGGCGAGCGGACCACCGGCCGTCTGCTGCGGGTGCAGCCCATGCCCGACAAGGCGGTGCCCGTCGTGCGCACGATCGCTGGACTGAGCACGGTCGGCAGCGGCGGGCTGCTGGATCTCGCGCTCTCCCCGCACTACAGCCAGGACGGCCTGATCTTCGCGTACCTCACCACCGCCACCGACAACCGCGTCGTGGCGTTCACCCTGACAGGCCCGATCACGCCTGTCTTCACAGGCATTCCGCGCGGTGCGAGCGGCAACGGCGGAAGGATCGCCTTCGGTGCCGACGGCCTGCTCTACGTCGGCACCGGCACCGCGGGTGACCCCGGGGCGGCGAGCGAGCCAACGAGCCTGGCTGGCAAGGTACTGCGACTGACCGACATCGGCGGGCCGGCCCCGGGCAACCCCAACCCGAGCTCGCCGATCTTCGCAACGGGCGCCGCGGCCGTCACCGGGCTGTGCCTGGACACCAAATCCGGCGCGCTGATCACGGTTGGTGCCGCGTCCGACAGCCAGGTCAAGCAGGTGCTCGCCGGCGCGGTAACGCCAATCGCATCACTGCCGGTCAAACAAGGCGGGCCAGGCGGCTGTGCGGTCATGAACAGCGTCCTGTACATAAGCTCGCTGGACGGTAAGGACCTGGTGTCCACCCCGCTCACGGTCAAGAGCGGCGCGCTGAACGTCGGAACATTTGCGCCACTGCTACCGAACAAGTACGGGCGACTGCTCACCGTCGTCGCGGCGCCGGACGGCGCACTTTGGCTGACCACATCCAACCGCGACGGCAAGGGCGCGCCGGTACCCACCGACGAACGGGTGATCCGGATCGTGCCGTCCGGTGGCGGCGCTGACAACGGCTCAGTGTGAGCCTTCCTGCTATTTCTGTGTCGGCAGCGTGATGAAGTGCAGGCCACGGGACTGCAAGGTCGAGATGACGGTCGTGAGCGCGGAGTAGGTCTGCGACCGGTCCCCACCGCCGTCGTGACACAAGATGATGTCACCGGGCCCAGCCTTGAGCATCGCGGCCGTGATCGCTGGGATGCCAGGGCGTGCCCAGTCACGCGGGTCGATGTTCCAGCCGAGCGGCGTCATCTGCTGCGCGGCGATCTCGGCGAAGATCGGCGGGCCCCACCCCCCGCCGGGCGCCCGGTACAGATGGGGCCGGTAGCCGCTCGCCGCGATGATCGCGTCCTGCGTCCTGGCGATCTCGCTATGGATCGTCGCGGCCGGCCGGATCGCCAACTTCTCGTCGTGGTCCCACGTGTGGTTGGCAAGGCTGTGGCCGTCCTTGACGATTGCGCGAACCAGACTCGGGTACTGCGCGACCTGCCGCCCGATCAAACTGAAGGTCGCCTTGATCTTGTATTTGCGCAACAACGCAAGGAACTGCGGAGTCCACTGCGGACTGGGTCCGTCGTCAATGGTCAGCAGCAGACCGTGCGAATCCATCCGCCGCTGATCCGGACAGTGCCGCTCGTAGTCGGCGACCGAATAGACAGCCGAGGACCATCGTCGGGACCAAGACGCTGTTGGCAGTGACTTTGGCACTGCCTTCGCCGCTGCCGGATGTGCCGACGTCCGCTTCGGAGTCGGCCGTGGCGTGCTGGCCAAGCGCGAGCTAGCCGGGGACGCCGTCGCGGACGTCGATGCGGGCGCCGTGGCAGACGACGGACTGAGCTCGGACGCGTCCACCGTCCCCGGCGCGTATCCGGGTGGGCTGGCCGAGCTGGCGGCTCCACCCGGTGTGACGGCAGCTGAGCGCACCGAACATCCGGCCGGCAAAACGGTGGCGGCGAGCACCGCACCGATCCGCAGCACCGAACGACGCGAATACAGTCCAGCGCCAGGTTCGCGCGTCCTGCCCAGCCGCGTTCGTTCGAACATCACCCGCACGGTCAACCCCATCGTGTGTTTCACCCGGACCTGCGCATCGCACGTCCTCCGGTCTGCATGTACTGACGTGCAGACCGGGGTAGATCGTTGCATGCGGTCGGTCCGTATCAGGGACAAATCGCCGTGCTCAGATGGCATTTTGCTGCTGGCGCAGGGCGTACCTGATCTGGGTGATGTTGTCGCGAAGCAGATCCGAGATCAGCTCGTCTGTCCGCGGGTCGGCGAGCACCTCCAGTAAGACCCGCAAGGTGGTCTCGGTAGCCTCGCTGATCACCTTGTCGTGGAACGGGAGCCGGCCGATGAACCGCGCCGATGGGTCCTGCTTGATCTTCTCGGCGAACATTTGCTTGATCTCATCGTGGTTCTCCTCGAGCGCTGCGGCTATGTTGCGGGTGTAATTGCCGGCCTGAAGCACATTGCCCACTTCGCCGAGCACAGCGATGGTGAGCGGCTTCTTGATCGTGTCCACCACGCGTTCAGACGCCTTGTTGATCAGCCTGACGACGAAAGGTTCGCGCAAGCCACGATGGACCAGGGCACGGCCGATGAACGCGGCGATGATCGCCAGGACGATCAGGCCGAGGACAATCATTAGGACGAGGCCGGTGGTCAGGTGCGGCATGCTGACAGTCATACCGGAACATCCTGCCCGCCTTGGCGTCAATCGCGGGCCAACTTAAACTCAATGCCGGCGGCGCCGCACCAGCACAGCGCCGACTACGACCACCACGAACCCGGCGCCAACACCCCACCACCTGGCATCGACTGAGTCCGACGTGGTGTGCGCCGTCGAAG
>JBDTDN010000341.1:0-4517 GCA_039923055.1 Jatrophihabitantaceae bacterium | reverse complement strand
CTTCACCCCGCTGCGTCGGCTGCGCGGCCTTCATGCCGACGCAGCGTTCGCGCCGAGTGCGATCACCCTGGACTTGCCGACCGTCGAAGGCGCGACGGTCGTCTGCTTGTCCGGCCAGGCGGCGCGGGACCTGCGCGGAATCTCCGGATACCTGCCGACGGATCGGATTTCGGCCCGCATCCTGACCGAGGTGCCCGACAGCCTGCTGGTCGACGTGCCTGCCGACTTCGTCGGCACCGAGCCGATCGTGGTGAATTTGAAGGGCTCCGATGCCGCGGTCATCGAGGCCGGACACATCGTGGTTCGGGTCGGCGCCAATGCCCGCGCCGACGTGGTGCTGGTCCATGAGGGATCGGCCACCGTCGCGCATGTGGTGGAGACGCTCGTCGGCGACGGGGCTCATCTCGGCCTGGTGACCCTGCAGGATTGGGCCCCGGACACTGTTCACCTTGCCCACCATCACCTGTCGGTCGGCAGGGACGCGGTGATCAAGCACACTTCGCTGACCTTCGGCGGTGACCTGGTTCGGATGATGATCGACGTGGACTACCGCGGCCCCGGTGGTGACGTCGAATTGCTCGGCGTGTACTTCGCAGATGCCGGCCAGCACCTGGAACACCGCATCTTCATCGACCACGATGCGCCGCAATGTAAGTCGCGCGTGCTGTACAAGGGCGCGCTGCAGGGCGCTGCAGCCCATGCGGTGAGGATCGGCGACGTGCTGATCCGCAAGGCCGCCGAAGGCACCGATACCTACGAAATGAACCGCAACCTGTTGCTGACCGCGGGCGCACGGGCCGATTCGGTACCGAATCTGGAGATCGAGACCGGCGAGATCATCGGCGCCGGACACGCCAGTGCCACCGGCAGATTCGATGATGACCAGCTGTTCTACCTGCAAGCACGTGGGATCTCCCCGGATGTCGCCAAGCGGCTGGTTGTCCGCGGCTTCTTCGGCGAGGTACTGCACAAGATCGGCGTCCCGATGGTGGTTGACCGGGCCAGCGAGACCGTCGAGCGCGAACTGGCCATCACCGGCTACTGATTGCAAACACCCGCCGTCCATCCACCAGTCGGGGACCGGCACCCACCACCACACCTGGAGTTCGATACACATGGCAACACTGGAGATCCGCGACCTGCACGTCTCGGTGCTCGCGGACGATGTGCCCAAGGAGATCCTCCGCGGCGTCAACCTGACGGTATCCGCAGGCCAGACCCACGCGATCATGGGACCCAACGGCTCTGGCAAGTCCACCCTCGCCTATGCCATCGCGGGGCACCCCAAATACAAGGTGACCTCCGGCACGGTGACCCTTGACGACGTCGACGTGCTGAAGATGACCGTGGACCAGCGGGCCAGGGCCGGAGTGTTCCTGGCCATGCAGTACCCGGTGGAGATTCCCGGCGTCTCGACGTCCAACTTCTTGCGGACAGCCGCGACCGCGGTCCGCGGCCAGGCACCAGCAGTGCGGCACTGGCTCAAGGAGGTCAAGGGCGCCATGGCCGAGTTGCAAATGGACCCCGACTTCGCCGAGCGCAACGTGAACGAAGGGTTCTCCGGCGGTGAGAAGAAACGTCACGAGATCCTTCAGATGACGTTGCTCAAGCCGCGAATCGCGATCCTGGACGAGACCGACTCCGGCCTGGACATCGACGCGCTGCGGATCGTGTCCGAGGGTGTCAACGCCTACAAGAAGGCATCCGCTGCCGAGGGTGCTGGCGTCGGAGTGCTGCTGATCACCCACTACACCAGGATTTTGCGATACGTCCGCCCGGACTTCGTGCACGTCTTCGTCGCCGGACAGGTTGTCGAATCGGGCGGTCCCGAGCTAGCCGATGAGCTGGAGGCAAACGGGTACGTCCGCTTCACCGGGGCCGGCGTGCACGCATGAGAAGCCGGCCGTGACAGTCGAAATGGGCGTCCGCACGGGTGCAGTTGTTACCGGCGGATCCCCGGCTCAGCACGGCCCAGCAGGGCCAAACACGCCCGGCTCGCCCCTCGATGTGGTGGCGATCCGCGGTGACTTCCCGATCCT
The DNA here is from genome assembly GCA_039923055.1 of Jatrophihabitantaceae bacterium. GTDB lineage: Bacteria > Actinomycetota > Actinomycetes > Mycobacteriales > Jatrophihabitantaceae > DASXYU01. Next base: position 2,478 of record JBDTDN010000341.1, on the reverse strand, counting down.
GCGGCGTACCGTCCGCGACGGGAAACCCTTGGTGTATCTGGACTCCGGCGCGACATCACAACGGCCGGAATGCGTCATCGATGCCGAGCAGGACTTCCTGACCGATCACTACGGCGCCGTCAAGCGCGGCGCACATGCCCTGGCCGAGGAGGCCAGCGACCGCTACGAGGCGGCCAGGGCGACGATTGCTACCTTCATCGGTGCTGCCAGCCCCGACGAGTTGGTGTTCACCAAGAACGCCACTGAGTCGCTGAACCTGGTCGCGTACAGCTTAGGCAACGCCGCGTCGTCGCAAGATCCGGCGGCCGCGCGATTCCGCATCGGTCCCGGCGACGAAATCCTCGTCACTGAGATGGAACACCACGCGAACCTCGTCCCCTGGCAGGAACTGTGCCGCCGGTCCGGGGCGAGTTTGCGTTGGCTGGGACTTACCGACGACTTCCGGCTCGACCTGTCCGGCATGGCGGACTTGGTCAATCCACGCACCCGAGTGGTTGCGTTCACGCACCAGTCCAACGTGCTCGGCACGGTGAACCCGGTAACCGAACTGGTCGATGCGGCACGGCGCGTCGGCGCGTTGACGGTGCTGGACGCCTGCCAGTCCGTGCCCCATCGGCCGGTCGACGTGACAGCGCTCGGGGTCGACTTCGTCGCCTTCTCCGGCCACAAGATGCTGGGCCCCACCGGCATCGGTGGGCTGTACGGCCGTCAGGAATTGCTCGCCGCGCTGCCGCCGTTCATTACCGGCGGGTCCATGATCGAAGAGGTCTTCATGGACCACAGCACCTTCGGGGCCCCGCCTGCTCGCTTCGAGGCCGGCACGCCGCCGGTATCCCAGGCAGTCGCCTTGGCTGCGGCCGCCGACTACCTGGACACGCTGGGCATGGACGCGGTCGCTGCACACGGTCAAGAGTTGACCACGCTGGCAATTGCCGGCCTGTCGGCGTTGCCCGGCGTTCGAATCCTCGGCCCCGGCGCGGGCCCGGACCGGGGGAGTCTGGTGGCGTTCGTGGTCGAAGGGGTGCACCCGCACGATGTGGGTCAGATCCTGGACGACGCCGGGATCGCGGTACGGACCGGCCACCACTGCGCCTGGCCGTTGCACCGCAGGTACGGCATCGCCGCATCGGTGCGGGCCTCCTTCGCCGTGTACAACACAGTTGGCGAGGTCAGCGCATTGATCGACGGGGTGGCGTCGGCCCAGCGATTCTTCGGGAGCCGTTGATGAGTATCACCGACCTGTATCAGGAGATCATCCTGGATCACGCGCGTGCACCGCATCACCATGGGCTCCGCACACCCTTCGATGCCGAGGTCCACCATGTCAACCCGACCTGCGGTGATGAAGTGACATTGCGTGTGCGGCTCACCGATGGGCTGGTGGCCGACGTCTCTTACGACTCCATGGGGTGTTCGATATCGCAGGCGTCGACTTCGGTGATGACCGACCTGGTGATCGGCCGATCGCTACCGCAGGCCATGGCGACGTTGGCGTCCTTCGATGAGATGGTGACCAGCCGTGGCACGGTGCCCGGGGACGAGGAGGTCCTCGGTGACGCGGTCGCGTTCGCCGGAGTCGCCCGGTACCCGGCCAGGGTCAAGTGCGCACTGCTCGGCTGGATGGCGTTTCGAGCCGCGGTGGCACAGGTGGCGCCGGAGGCGATCGAGAAGGTCGGCGGCGGCTCGCCGCAATCTGACAGGGCATGATGGAAAGCGCATGATGGACAACGAGAATCGTCGCGGCACAGTGGGACACTGGAGCAGGGACACACGAGCAGTGACACACGAAGGGATGAGCCGATGCCGGAACAGGTAGACACGGAGCAGGTGTACTCGGATCAGTCGGCCGGGGTAGCGACAGCCATCGACGACAGGGCCGGTCGGGCCGCATCCGACCTGGACGGCGTGCCCGTCGAGCAGACCTGGCTCACCGGGAGTCCCGCCTCGCTGGACGATGTCGAGGAGGCACTGCGCGATGTGGTCGACCCCGAACTCGGCATCAACGTGGTCGACCTCGGGCTTGTCTACGACCTGCAGGTGGGCGCCGACAACGTGGCGACCATCGACATGACGCTGACCAGTGCCGCGTGCCCGCTCACCGAGATGATCGAGGATCAGATCTCTGCGGCGCTCACCGGCGGTCCCGACCCCTTGGTGAACGACTACCGGATCAACTGGGTGTGGCTGCCGCCGTGGGGCCCGGAGAAGATCACCGACGACGGCCGCGAGCAACTCCGCGCACTGGGCTTCAACATCTGACGCGTTCAACGGAGTTGTGGCAGCGCAACCGACCGGCATCATGCCGCTGTGGCCGCGATCGTCGCTTGCGAGGATTGCGCCGTCTGCGTAGTTGACGCCCAGAGGCTGTCCAGTTACATTCTGTGGGCATCGCGACTCAGATTCTGCCTTGAGCTGTCAATTGTGTTAATAGTTAAGGAATCAACCGGTTTTTGCAAAGTGGTTGTACCGTATTCTTCC
>JBDTDN010000340.1:0-3918 GCA_039923055.1 Jatrophihabitantaceae bacterium | reverse complement strand
CTTCGCCGGCAAGATTCTAGTGATCTCGGATCTGATGACGCTCTGCCAAGAAAGTTGCCCGCTGGATACAGCCAATATGGTCTCGGCTGCGCGGACGATCGAACAGAGCGCACTGGGTAGCAAGGTGGAGTTCCTCAGCATCACCGTCGACCCCGCACGTGACACACCGTCGCGGCTGGCCGCCTACAAGCGGCTGTTCTCATCCGCCCCGGCGAACTGGACCCTGCTCACCGCAAGCCCGCCTACCCTGACGGCACTGTGGAAAAGGCTAGGTGTCTACATCAAGATCGTGCCCGACACGCCACCTGCACCGAAGGATTGGCTGACCGGCCTGCCGTTGACCTACGACATCACCCATACCGATGCCGTTTTCTTCCTCGATTCGCAGAGTAAGGAGCGATTCCTTCTTGCCGGCACGCCCCACCTCGCGGTAGGAACCACGCTACCCAAGACGCTCGAAGGGTTCCTGAGCCCCCAAGGGCTTCAGGATGTGGCGCATCCGGAAGACGGCTTCTGGTCTGCGACTGAGGTCTTACAGGTGCTCTCCTGGCTTACCAAACACCCGATCGCGCAACCTTCCGCGGCTAAGTGATGTACGAACCGCTGGCCCGGTAGTCTTCGCGCGTTCGGGGAACGTAGTCTGCGTCCTTGCCTGAAAGCGTTTCGCGCGTCGACCCACGATTTGGTATCCACAACTTTCGAGGGTAGATCCTGATTCAGTTGGTGCGCCTGTCGCGCGTGCCAACCAAGAAACGCAGTGCCCGGTCATCGATCGGCGGGTCCCGGCGGGCAGGCGCCCGGTGCCGAGGCCTACGGGACACGGTTGATCGGCTGACACATCGATCGTCTTCGCACGTGAGGACTGGGTGTCTCAGCCCGGAGGACTTCAGATCGGTGGCGAGGTGGCATTGCTCCACTGCTCTGCCAAGACACGTTGGGCAGCAATAGCCATCGTCGGTTCGTCATGATCGAGGCCCGGGACGGGGACGAACGTCACCGACGACGCCAGGGCTGCCGCGCTGGCAAGGCGATGCATCGCTGTGACCCACGCCCGTGCCCGGTCAAATCGGCTCGTGGCGGTGTGCCCCGGGATCAGATCCTGCGGTGCAGTGTCGCGGGTCCCGGCCAGCACACCAACGGGTACCTTCGTGGCGGCAGTCAGCCAGTCCGCGCCGTCCGGAGCACCAGCCATCCCCCATGGCCAGGACAAATCCAGATCGGGGAAGGCGTATTCGGCCGGCGCGCTGATCACGGCATTCGTGAGCCGTCCGGGCCGCGCGATGAGGTAGCGAACCGCGAACTGGGCACCCGCAGAATGACCATGCAGCGCGAACCGGCCGTCCCACCCGGGCAGCTGCCCCTGGCACATGTCATCGACGAGGCGGGAGACGTAACCCGCTGCACCACCCACGCGAAAGTCTGGATGTCCCGACCCGAACACAGGCGCGAGAAGCATCGCGGACTGTCGGTCCGCGAAGGGTCGCCAGCGGTCAATGGCCGCGCACGCGTATTCAAGCAACTGCCCGTCGGTACGCGAGCCGTCGATCCACGGATGGCCCGGCGCGAGGACAAGCACACGCAGCGGCGCGGCCGGCGCGTAGACGCCGGCATGAACCTCAGCCGAGTCCACGGCGAACGTCACGTCGTAATTCATCCCGTCCTCACCGATGCAGAAGTTGGTCAAACAGCATCAATGTCGCGATGGATACCACCACCGTTGCTGCCCGGATACTGACGTTTCCATCGAAGCGACCAAGCCGTCACCGGTCAAGGATCGCTTGCGGGATGGGGACTTTGGGGGTTGGGTGGCGAGGCTGCTTAGGCGTTCCGCCTGACGGCGGTCAGGGCGGCCGACAGGGCTGTTGGGTCGCCGGTGCGGGTGTGTACCGACAGTGCAGCGTCGGTGAACTTGATGACATGTTCACCGCCGTGTTCAAGTGCCGCCTCGATGGCGTGGTCCAGGTCCGCAGGTGCGGGCGGCTCGGTGTCGGGAGCGGTGGGGGCGTAGGCGGACACAACCGCGGCGCTGGCCGACCAGGCTGCCGCCAGGCTGTCAGTCCACAGTTCGTGGGGCAGTAGCGGCAGGGTTCGCAGCACTGCGTTCGGTGCGGTGGCGGCGTGTATGAGCATCGTGGGGTTGTCGCGGGCGTAGCGGGGATACAACATCACTACTGCATCAATGATCCCCGCGAGACAGGCGGCAACACCGGTGACGTCGTCGGGACCGCCCAGGGTCGCGACGTCCCAGGCCCAGCCGGCGGTGCTGTCGAGTTGTGCGAGCCGCGCCCTGATGCCACCGTTCTGATCGGCGACCCGGGGTAGGCCAGTAATGAGTTCCCGCGCCGGGCGGTTGCCGCCCGGGCTGATCAGTGGGACGGCTTGCCAGCGGGCGGCCCAGTAGCCCAGGGCGTGGGCTAGCTCGTCTAGGCGAGGCGCGGTCTCGAGCATGTTCAGGGCAGCGGCTGCGTGCCCGAGCCTGATTACGCCGTGGGTTGCGCCGGCGGCGATACCGGGCAGCAGTCGGGGCCACCAGGTCACCAGCAGCGCTCGCCAGGGCTGGTCGGCCAGTTCGCGCTGGAAGAACACGATCCAGTCCGCTGCTCGCTGTGGCTGGCCGAGCGCGTCGCGCCAACTGTCCACCTCGATCGGACAGGACGAGCGGGGAAGTTCATCCAGGCGGGTGAGGTAACGGTCGGTCCAGCGCTGAATGGCGTCCTCGTGTCCCCACCGTTGCAGTACCTCAACGACCATCGGGCCGTGGTTGGACAGCGACCCGTCGAACTCGGGACCGGTTCGGTGGAAACGTTCCAGGGCCTCGTCGTAGTTGCTCGTCGTGGTTAGCATGAGTCCACTCCAGTACATCAAGTGGACTTGAGGTCAAGGCGTGAATCGAGACGACCTGCTTGCGATCGGGGAGGTGGCTGCCCGCAGCGGTGTGGCGAGTTCGGCATTGCGGTACTACGAGACCCTCGGACTGATCACCAGCACCCGCACCTCAGGGGACCGGCGGCGTTACCGCCGGTCGGTGCTGCGCCGGATCGCCGTGATTAGGGCGGCGCAGCAGGTCGGGCTGAGCCTGGGAGATATCGCCATCGCCTTTGTCGACCTCGCCCCGCACGCAGCGCCGACCAAGCGGGACTGGCGACGCATGGCGGCACGATGGAAGCCGCTACTGGAGCGTCGCATCCAGGACCTGCAACGGGTACGTGACAATCTCGACAACTGCATCGGGTGCGGCTGCCTGTCGATGCAGCAATGCACCCTCTACAACCCGCACGACAAGTTGGCGGCGATCGGGCCAGGACCGCGCAGACTCTTCCCGCCCCTGCCGCGCTAAACCGTCCCGCCTCGACCAGCTCACCAACCAGCAGTACCGCGACCCACCGCCCGATTTGGCGGGCATCGCGATGGCTGCTGCAGGCTCCGATCTCCTCGACCTGATTGTTGCCGGCGTCGGCAATGTAGACGTTGCCAGCCACACTGCGTGAGTTGTTGAGGTTTGAGCTGGTGGCGGGCCCAGGTGTCGGCGCTCCACTGGTTCCGGTGCCGGCGAAGACCGACAGGGTCCCGGCCGCGGTGACCTTCTCGACCCCGATTGCTGCCGTAGTCGGCGATGTAGACGTTTCCTGAACCGTCGGCGCGGCTCGATGTGGAGACCGCTGCGAGCAAGCTCGTCGCCGGGCAGGTGCCGTTCCTGGACAGACTCTTCGCTCTCGCACGGTCGGGCTGATCCGGCCGCATCGACGTTGCGCCACACCTCAGTACTCGTCGGTGTGTCGCATCCGGTGCGGGCGGCCGTCGGGATCGAACAATGTTCTGCATAGGGGCGTCGCCCAGAGCCTGGTTCGGAGGGTGAGTCGGGGATCGTCGAGTGGTCGTAACTGGCCGGGTGGTCGCGCGCCCGTCCGTCCGCTCAGG
>JBDTDN010000339.1:0-3000 GCA_039923055.1 Jatrophihabitantaceae bacterium | reverse complement strand
CCGACGACCGTGTCAGCGGCTGGCCGGCCGCCGTGTGCCGCAGCGAGTTCGAGCTGCTGTGTGGCGAGGGCGTCCAGCGAGATCCGTTGCATGTGGGGAGTATGCCGTAGCGGGCCTGCTCGGCGCCGTGTCGTCAGTGCATACCGTGACTAACTTTGCGTTGTAGCACTGGGCGCGACGTGGACACCGCTCCGCGCGTGTGGTAGGAGACACCACATGAGTTCGAGATGGTCCACAACGGCATCGAATGCGGGATGATGGCTTCCATCGCCGAAGGCTTGAACATCCTGCACCACGCCGACATCGGCACCCGTACCCAAGACGGTGGCGACGCGGAGACCGCGCCGATGGCCGACCCCGAGTTCTACCGCGACGACCTGGACCTGCCCGAGGTCGCCGAGGTGTGGCGTCGCGGCAGCGTCATCGGCTCCTGGCTAGTCGACCTGAGCGCCGCCTCGCTGCAGCAGTCACCTGATCTGGCCGACTTTGCCGGCCGAGTCTCGGACTCGGGAGAGGGCAGATGGACGGCGATCGCCGCCATCGAGGAGGGCGTTCCTACCCCGGTACTGACCACGGCCCTGTACTCGCGGTTCGACTCACGTCACCTCGACGAGTTCGCCGACAAGGCCCTGTCGGCGATGCGCAAACAGTTCGGTGGCCACGACGAGAAACCCGCTGGCTGCCCTGCCTCAGCGGCAAATTGCTTTGACAGAAAGGACTGATGATGAGCGAGCCGATCGTGGTGCTGTTCGACATCGACGAAACCCTGGTGCACACCGGTGGCGCCGGAGCCCGCAGTTGGGCCTGGGCATTCGATCAGCTGCATGGTGTACCCGCCGACATCGGCGCACACACCTCCACCGGGGAGACCGATCCGCAGGTCGGCCGCAAGACCTTCCAAGCCGTGCTGGGCCGCGATCCTAGCTTTGACGAGATGGCCAGGCTCTATGCCAAGTACCTGTGGCACCTGTCCGAGGACATCTGGACCTCGGCCGAGTACCGGGTCCTGGACGGAGCCGAAGCCCTGTTGCAGCGACTGGGTGACGCCGGAGTGATCATCGGCGTCATCTCCGGAGCCATGGAGGGCGCAGCACGCACCAAGATGGAACCGGGCAAACTCAACCGCTACTTCACCTTCGGCGCCTACGGCTCGGACTCCCCAGACCGCACCGAACTGACCCAGCTGGGCATCGCCAAGGCCGCCCGTCTGCACGGACACACCCTCGCGCCGGAGCAGGTCTACGTCGTCGGCGACACCCCGCGCGACATCGAGGCGGCCCACGCCGCAGGAGCGACCGCGATCGGCGTCGCCTCGGGCCACTACGACCGCGACGAGTTACGTGAGGCCAAAGCCGAACACGTGTTGACGTCCCTGGCCGACTCGTTCCCCGGCTTGCCATCACCCGAGGAGCCGACCACCTAACTCATCCGCCGCTACCACCTCGCCCACGAACGCAACAACTGACCACCTCACTCAGGACGTGCCACATGGACATCACCGCTCTACTGGGCGATGAAGCAGACAGCCTGCTCGCCCACACCTGCGCCACGATCGATCAGCAGCACCTGTCGCTGCCAGGTCCAGACCACCTCGATCAGGTCATGATCGACAGCGATCGGCCGGCCCCGGTGCTGCGCAACCTCGCGTACCTGCACAACCACGGTCGCCTGGCCGGCACCGGGTACCTGTCCATCCTGCCCGTCGACCAGGGGGTCGAGCACTCCGGCGCAGCCAGCTTCGCGGTCAACCCGGACTACTTCGATCCGCACAACCTCTGCCGGCTCGCCGAGGAGGGCGGCTGCAACGCCATCGCGACCACTCTGGGCGCGCTGGGAGTGGTGTCGCGCCGCTGGGCCGGGCGGCTGCCATTGATCGCCAAACTGAACCACAACCAACTGCTCAGCTACCCCGAAGAGCAGCGGCAAACCCTGTACGGCTCGGTCCAGCAGACCTTCGATCTTGGCGCCGTCGGAGTCGGCGCGACCATCTACTTCGGCTCGACGGACTGCGACCGAGAACTCGAACAAGTCGCGCAGCTATTCGCCCAAGCGCACCAGATGGGGTTGTTCACCGTGCTCTGGTGTTACGTGCGCAATCCCGCGTTCACCGTCGACGGCATCAACTACGAGGCCTCAGCGGACCTGACCGGGCAGGCCAATCACCTCGGCGTCACCCTGCACGCCGACCTGATCAAACAGAAACTGCCCGAGAACAACGGCGGCTACCTCGCGGTCGGCTTCGGCAAGACCGACCCGCTTGTCTATGACCGGTTGACCACCGACAACCCGATCGATCTGACCCGGTGGCAAGTCGCCAACTGCTACCTCGGCCGCATCGGCCTGATCAACTCTGGCGGGGCCTCCAGCGGCCGTGACGACCTCGCCCAGGCGGTCCGCACCGCCGTGATCAACAAACGGGCCGGTGGCACCGGGCTGATCGTCGGCCGCAAGTCCTTCCGCAAACCGATGGCCGACGGGGTGAAACTGCTGCACGCGGTGCAGGACGTCTACCTCGACCCAGCCATCACAATCGCCTGACAACTAGGCCGAGAAGCGGCAGTAGTGATGACCAACCCCGACCCCGCCAACTGGGACCAGCCCGGCGATGACGGCGTACTCGACACCGTGGCTAGCGGTGTCCTGACCCGCGACTGGCTCGATGCAGGCATCGACCCACCCGAGCAGTACACGGCTGCCGAAGGACTGGGAAACACCGAAAGCGAAGCGCGCCAGGGTGAATCACTCGAGCAGATGCCCGATGATGAACGCGACGCTGAACAAAGCGCCATGCACATCCAGAACACCATTCGTTCGTGACTGGAGCCCGACTGATGACACGCACCACGATCCACGACCACGCCACGCCTGCACGATTGGCTCCCTCGGGCAGCCAGTTCACCATCAGCCACGGTGCGCAGCGCGCGACGATCGTCGAAGTAGGCGGCGGTCTACGCCGCTACCGCATCGGCGAGCGGGATCTACTCGACGGCTACACCCGTA
>JBDTDN010000338.1:0-23187 GCA_039923055.1 Jatrophihabitantaceae bacterium | reverse complement strand
ACGCGGCCCTGGTCCTGCCGGATGCCGACGACCAGAGCTGGGCGAAGATCGCGCTGGATACCCGAGCCTGGGCGTCGATGCCTGGCCTGGTCGCCGGGTTGCCCATCTCGGCGCGGGTGGTCGTGTGCAATGCGCTTCGACTGGCCGTGGCCGATGCCGAACTCGATCCAGCGCAGGCTGTGGAGATCGTGGCCGCCTTGCTGGCGCACGAACCGGACGAGGCGATCATCGCGGCGACCGCGAGTTGGGCCGGCGACGTCCTCGTCGATACCTACCTCGCACCGGGCACGCCCCGGCAGCGCGCAGAGAACCTGTTGGTCGGCGCGCTGTCCGACTTGCTGGACGGCACCGCACCATCGTCCGGACGGCAACTCGCGGCGGCGCGCGCGATGATCACCGTAGCCGCAGACGTCGCGATGCTCCGCCGCTGGTTGAGCGGCGACGTACCGACGGGGATTGAACTCGACACCGACCTGCGCTGGTCGTTGCTGCGCCGTCTCGCCGGGCTCGGCGAACTGTCCACCGTTGAGATCAACGCCGAACTCGAACGGGACAACAGCACAGCGGGGGCCGTCCACGCCGCCCGCTGTCGAGCCGCCCGTCCGGACCCGCAGGGCAAGCAGGACGCGTGGCAGGCATTGATGACCGACCCGGACCGCTCGAACTACGAGTTGTACGCGCTGGCCGAAGGCTTCTGGCATCCGGCGCAGACCGAACTCACCGCACCGTACGCGGAGCGGTACTTCGCCGAGATCGCGCGTACGGCGACTCTGCGCTCGGGGATGGTCGTCAGCCGGGTGGCCATGCTCGCCTATCCGTGGACCGCCGTCACGCCAGCGACCGTCTCGGCAACCGAGGCGCTACTCGCCCTGCCCAACCTGGACGAACACATCCACCGCTCGGTCATCGACGCCGGCGACGATCTGCGCCGGGCAGTCCGGTCCCGAGCGAGGTTCGCCTGACCTCCCCCGCAATCGGGGGACCCCCACACGTGGCGTCCGCCCCACCCCAACCAGCCGCCCAGGCTCAGCGGGAGACCGCAGAACGAGCAGCTACGAAAGCGGCCACACACGTCTCGACATCGACTGGAGAGTGGGCCGCTGAGAGTTGGACTCGGATGCGGGCGGCTCCCTGAGGCACAACGGGGTAGCTGAATGCAATCACGTAGACACCCTGCGTCAGCATCTCATCGGCGATCCGCGTGGCCAGCGTCGCATCGCCGAACATCACCGGGACGATCGGATGCTCGCCGGCCAGGATGTCGAAACCCTCTTCGGTCATCCGCCGGCGGAACAGCGCGGTGTTCTCGCGTAACTGCGCCCGTGCGTCGGCACTGCCCGCGACCAGATCCAGCGCGGCGATCGAGCCGGCAACCACGGACGGAGCGACGGCGTTGGAGAACAGGTACGGCCGCGAACGCTGGCGCAGTAGTTCGACGATCTCGGCGTGCGAGCAAATGTACCCGCCGGACGCCCCACCCAACGCTTTGCCGAGCGTGCCAGAGACGATGTCGACGTGGTCCTGGACACCGGCCAGCTCAGGTGTGCCGGCGCCGCTCGGCCCGGTGAACCCGACCGCGTGTGAGTCGTCGACCATCACCAGCGCGTCATACTGTTCGGCCAGCTCACAGATGTCGGCCAACGGGGCGAGGTAGCCGTCCATCGAGAAGACACCGTCGGTGACGACCAGCCGCCGCCGTGCACCCGACGCGGCCTGCAGTTGCGCCCGCAGATCGGCCATGTCCCGGTTGCGGTACCGATAGCGCGTGGCCTTGCACAGCCGGATACCGTCGATGATCGAGGCGTGGTTCAGCTCGTCGGAGATCACCGCGTCGCCCTCGTCCAGCAGCACCTCGAACACCCCACCGTTGGCGTCGAAACAGGACGAGAACAGGATCGTCGCCTCCGTGCCTAAGAACGCCGACAGCCGGGACTCCAGTTCGGCGTGCTGGACCTGGGTACCGCAGATGAACCGGACGCTGGCCATCCCGAAACCCCACTCGTCCAGCGCTGCCTTCGCCGCAGCGACAACGGCAGGATGATCGGCCAGCCCGAGGTAATTGTTGGCGCAGAAATTCAGTACCCGCTGACCGCCGGCCGAGGCAAGCTTGCCACCCGAGCGCGCTACCAGCACCGACGCCGCCTGCGGCGAGGCCAGTTGCCGCTCGGTCTTGTACAGCCCGGCAGCTCGAATCTCCTGCAACGTCGTCAGCAACTGCTCCTGTACCGACCCGTACGCCATCAGAGCGCGCTCCAATCCATGACGATCTTGCCGCACTGCCCGCTGCGAGCGGTGGCGAACGCATCAGCCCAGTCATCGGCCGCGAAGCGGTGCGTGATCACCTGCGAGATGTCCAAGCCGGACCGCAGCATCGCGCTCATCGCGTACCAGCTCTCGTACATCTCCCGACCGTAGATCCCCTTGATCGTGATCATGTGCGTCACGACGCGGGCCCACTCGATCTGGATGGGTGCGGCGGGCAGCCCGAGCATCGCAATCCGGCCACCGTGGTTCAGGTTCGCCAACACCTGCGGCAGCGCCGTCGGATGCCCGCTCATCTCCAGCGCGACGTCGAATCCCTCTACCATCCCGAGCCGCGACTGCGCGTCGCCAATCGACTCGGTCGAGACGTCCAACGCCAGGTCCACTCCCATTGCACGGGCCAGTTCGAGGCGGTACGGCGACACGTCGGTGATCACCACAAACCGCGCCCCCACATGTCGACAGACGGCCGCGGCCATCAGCCCGATCGGACCGGCGCCGGTGATCAGCACGTCCTCCCCGATCAGCGGGAACGACAGCGCCGTGTGCACCGCATTGCCGAACGGGTCGAAGATCGCGGCCAGGTCCGGGTCGATACGGTCGCGGTGCACCCAGACGTTCGACTCCGGCAATACCACGAACTCAGCGAACGCACCGTCCCGGTTGACGCCCACGCTGGACGTGCGAATACACAGGTGTCGACGTCCGGCGCGGCAGTTGCGGCACGTCCCGCAGACCACATGACCCTCACCGGAGACCTGGTCCCCCACCCGCACGTCTCGCACGCCGGTACCAATCGCTACGACCTCGCCGCAGAACTCATGGCCGGGGATCAACGGCGCATTGATCGCACCGGCCGCCCACGCGTCCCACGCCTCGATATGCAGATCCGTGCCGCAGATTCCGGCGCGCAGCACCCGAATCTTCACCTCATCCGGACCCGCCTCCGGCTCCGGCCGCTCCACTAGCTCAAATCCCGGCCCTGCAGCCGACTTGTACAACGCCTTCATACAGATCCTTCGCTCGTGCCGCCTAGCAATGCGTCCACACCGGTCATTCTGACTCGCCCAGCAAGGCGTCGACGAATTGCTCAGGGTCGAACGGGGCCAGGTCGTCGGCCCCCTCGCCGAGACCGATCAGCTTCACCGGGACGCCAAGCTCACGCTGCACACTGATCACGATGCCGCCCTTGGCGGTCCCATCCAGCTTGGTCAGCACGATCCCAGTGACGTCCACGACCTCGGTGAACACCCGCGCCTGGGTCAGCCCGTTCTGTCCGGTGGTCGCGTCCAGCACGAGCAGGATCTCATCCACTGGACCCTGCTTCTCGACCACCCGCTTCACCTTGCCGAGCTCGTCCATCAGCCCGACCTTGGTGTGTAGCCTGCCGGCGGTATCGATCAGGACGGTGTCCACTCCGGCTTCGGTGCCCTGCTTGACAGCGTCGAACGCCACTGACGCCGGATCGCCACCCTCCGGACCCCGCACCGTCTCGGCGCCCACGCGAGAGCCCCACGTCTGCAACTGGTCCGCCGCCGCCGCACGGAACGTGTCAGCGGCGCCAAGTAGGACCGTGCGACCGTCTGCCACCAGCACGCGCGCCAACTTGCCGCAGGTAGTCGTCTTGCCGGTCCCGTTCACACCGACCACCATCACGACAGCGGGCCGATCCGCGGTAGGCGTCGTGCGCAGCGAACGGTCCAGTTCCGGCAATAACGCCGTCACGAGTTCCTGGGCCAACAGTGCCCGAAGCTCCCCTACCGATCGGGTCCCGAGCACCTTGGTACGTGTACGAAGCCGGCCGACGATCTCGGTGGTCGCGCCGACGCCGACGTCCGCGGTCAGCAGCGCGTCCTCAACGGCTTCCCATGCGTCCTCGTCCAGGTTCTCGCGGGAGAGCACCGACAGCAGACCGTGGCCCAACGAGGACTGCGAGCGCGCCAACCGCGACCGCAACCGCAGCAGTCGCCCAGCGGTCGGTTCCGGCGTGTCGAGTGCCTGGACGGCCGGCGCAGGCACCTGCCCGGGTGGCGCTGTCGGAACCGTCTGGACCGTCGATGCCGATGGCACAGTCGGCGTGACCCGGCGCCGACTGCGCGGAACTACCAGCGCCGCGGAGAGCAGCAGCGCGACAACGACGACAGCGAGGACTATCCAGAGCCAGATCACTGCACCATCTTGTCAGCCGAAGGGCCGTACCGGTTCAGTGGTTGAGCAGCAGTCCGCCCTGTGACCACGTGGCCCAATTGATGTTCCAGTCGGAGTAGCCGTCCCACACCGGCAGCTTGGAGCCATCGGTGTTGATGTACTTCACGACATCGCCGACGTTGCTGAAGTCGTAGAACCACTTGCCCTCTGCGGGGTGCAGGTTGGTGCAGCCGTTGGACGTGCTGCGCGCGCCGATCTCGCCGTTCCACGGCGCGGAATGGACGTACTCTCCGGAGGTGGTGACGCGCACCGACCACTGCACCGGATCGTTGCTGTAGCCGGGCCCGTTCATCATTACCGTGCCGTTCGGACGCAACGTGTCTGTTCCGGGGGTGTCCTCGCCCTTCTGCATGACGACCTTGGTGCCGTTGTAGGTGGGCGTCTGCGCCGCGCCGAGGGAAACCGGCATGGTCTTGACCACCCTGTTGTTGTCCGTGACGGTCATCTGTAGCGAACTGGCATCGACGGTGGAGATGTGAGCGTCGCCGGTCTGGAACGTCACCGAGGTCAGCTTGCCCTCGTACGCCAGGCCCTTGCCCGCGCTCAACCCGGCGATCGGCAGTTCGACCTGGATCGTCGAGTTAGCCGGCCAGTAGGTCTTCGGACGGTAGTGCGCTTCGATCGGGCTGCCCTTCAGTGGCTGCTCCCAGTACCAGGCGCCGCCTGCGGGCTTGCCGTCCACGGTCACCGTGGCCGCCTTGGTAAACGCCGTCGAGTCGGTCGGCGACGGGGTGAACCGCAAGATGATCGGCATGCCGACGCCGACCGTGACCCCATCAGATTCCAGCGACGTCACCCGCACCGGCTTGGTCTTCACGGCGGGAGCCGACGTGCTGGCCGACGTCGATCCGGATGGCGAGGCAGAGGTCGGCGATGTCGACGCGACGGTGGTCGGCCCGCCGGAGCCGCCGGACCCCGTCGAGCACGAGGCCAGCGTCAGCGCCGCAGCGCCAGCCACGAACAGTCCGATCAATCTGCGATCAATTCGGTGATTCATCGAGTTCCTCACGCTGTTGAGACCAGACCGCCGGTCAGCCACTGCGACCACGGCACGTTCCAGTCACCGTAACCGGTGCCTAACTGCATCTTCGGGCCGTTGGCATTGGGGTAGTTGACGACGTCGCCGACCTCCATCAGGTCGTACAGCTTCTTCGCGTCCGACGTCGAGAGGTTCGTGCAGCCGTTGGAGGAATCGTAGTTGCCCAGGTGCGCCAGGTTCCACGGCGCCGCGTGCAGGTACTCACCGCCGTAGGTCAGGCGCTGGGTCCATTTCACGCCGCACTCGTTGTAGCCGGGGCCGCTCATGCAGATCGACGCGCCCTTCTCCATGATCACCTTGATACCGCGGGCGGTCGGGGTGTCCGTGGCGCCGAGCGAGACAGGGTACGTGCCTTCGGCCTTGCCATCGACGGTCAGTGACAGTTCGTGGGTGGACTCATCAACGGTTGCAATGTTTGCCGACCCAGTAGTGAAGTCGAGGGTCAGGCTGTTGTCGAAGGCCAGACTGCCGCCGGCGGACAGGCCTTGGATCGGCAGCCCCAGGTGGACCGAGGAGTGCGCCGGCCAGTAGTTCTGCGGTCGCCAGTGCCCCTCGATCGGGTAGTCCTTGAACGCTGCGGATGTTTCGAAGAACCACCCACCGGTGACGGGCTTGTCGTCCACGGTCACCGTCGTAGCCTTCGTCAACGCGGCCGCACTCGTGATCGTCCTGGAGAAGTAGGCGATGATCGGCATGCCCACGCCGTAGGTCGCTCCGTCGGAATTTGTCAGTTTGATGTGGACGGGCTGGGTCGCCGGCTTGGGTTTGGCAGAGGTCGACGGCGCGGTCGTACTCGGTGCGGTCGTACTCGGGTTCTCGCCACTGGCGCTCAAGGTACGGCCGGGCGACGCTTCGGCATCGGGTGCGCCGCCCGTGCCGCACCCGGCAAGGATGATTGCAGCGCTGACCAAGAGGGCAATCGCACCGAGGGCGCGGCGGGGTCGAGGGGGTCGAGCAAACATACTCGGCTTCGTCACCTAGTCACGGTATGCGGCCCGGCCGAAAACCGCCGTGCCCGACTGGCAGAATTCACAGGTGGTTCGTACTGTTTAGGCCTGATTTGCACCCGCTGCGGTGCCTGGAGTGCTAGCTACCGGTTCACGCTCCTCCCCCACCTCGCGTAGCCGTTGACTGATCACCTGCGTCACCCCATCACCACGCATCGTGACGCCGTACAGCGCATCGGCGATCTCCATCGTGCGCTTCTGGTGGGTGATGATGATGATCTGGCTGCTGCTGCGAAGCTGGGCGACCAGATCGAGCAGCCGGCTGAGGTTCGTGTCGTCCAGCGCTGCCTCGATCTCGTCCATGATGTAGAACGGGCTTGGCCGAGCACGGAAGATCGCGACGAGCAGGGCAACGGCCACGAGCGAGCGTTCGCCACCGGACAGCAGCGACAACCGTTTGACCTTCTTGCCGGGCGGGCGCGCTTCGACGTCGATCCCGGTCAGCAACATGTCGTCGGGCTCGGTGAGGATCAGCCGACCCTCACCGCCCGGGAAGAGCGTCCCGAATACGACCTCGAACTCGCGGGCGACATCCTCGTACGCGCTGGTGAACACCTCCAGGATCCGGTCGTCCACCTCGCGGACGACCGTCATCAGGTCCCGGCGCGTCGCCTTCAGGTCCTCCAACTGGGTGGACAGGAACTGGTGTCGTTCCTCCAGCGCCGCGAACTCCTCCAGTGCGAGCGGATTGACCTTGCCGAGCAGGGCGAGATCGCGTTCAGCGCGCGCAGCTCGCTTGTCCTGCGTCGGGCGGTGGTACGGACCTGGCTGGGGCGCGACCACTTCCTCGCCGCGGTCACGGGCCTGCTCGTACTCGGCGGTCTCGATGGAGCTGGGCGGCGTCGGCTGATCTGGGCCGTATTCGGCGATCAGGGCCTGCACCTCGACGCCGTACTCGTCCGCGGCACGCGCCTGGAGTTGTTCGATCCGTAGCCGCTGCTCGGCACGGACGATCTCGTCGCGGTGGACGGCATCGGTGAGCTGCGCGAGTTGCTCGGCGAGTTCGCGGGTGCGGACACGCAGGGCGAGCAGTTCGCCGTCGCGTAGCACCCGCCTCTGCTGGACGGCGTCACGTTCGACGACGGCCGTCGTGATCGATTCGGCGATCCGGACGAGCGTGAGTTCTGCGGCGGCCCGGACCGCCGCAGCCACGATCGCACCCCGCGCACGGGCCTGGCGGGCCTGTTCCTGCCGTCGGCGGGCGCTGCGTTCGATCTCGGCCGCGCGCAGCAATTGTTCGGCCCGACCGACGACCGCACGTACGCGCTCCTCGCCGGTTCGGACCATCAGCCGCGCGTCCAGCTCACCCTGGCGGGACTGAGCCACCTGCCCTTGCAGCGAGTCGCGCTCGGCGGTATCCGGCTCGGCGGGCTGGTCGGACTGGCTCTCAGCCAAGTGCAGCCGCTCCTCCAGGTCCGACAGCCCGGCGAGATCGCGGTCACGGGCCTGTTCGGCCTCGGCACGGGCCGTCTGGATGCGCTCGGCCTCGGCCGTCGCCGAGCGGGCGGACTGCCCCAGTTGGGCAAGCTGCTCGGCGACCGCGGACAGCCGCGCGTCGGATTGGTGCAGCGCCTCCAGTGCGGTCTCGACGGCGAGTTTCAGGGCCTGCGAGCGATCCCGCGATTCGGTGAGCTGGGCGTGCAGTTGCTCGTGGCGGGCAGAGGCTTCGTCGGCCTTGGTCTGCGCCTCCTCGACGGCGGCCTGGATCTCGATCACACTCGGAGCGGACGAAGATCCGCCGACGGCCCACCGCGCACCGATCACGTCGCCCGCACCGGTCGCGGCCCGCACGTTCGGATATGCGGTTACCAGCTGCCGCGCCGCTTGCAGATCTGCGACCAGCGCCACCTGGTCCAGCGCCGATTCGATGCCGACGCGCACACTGTCCGGCGCGCGAACGACGTCCACCGCCCAGACTGCACCGGCCGGAAGCGACGGCCAGGACGAACGATCAACCGCGAACGAGGATCCGCCGACGAGCAGCCCCGCCCGGCCGGCGTCATCGAGTTTGAGCAGCTCTAGTGCCTGTGCCGCATCGGCCGGCGAATTCACCGCGACCGCGTCTGCCACCGCGCCCAGCGCCCCGGCCAGTGCGGCCTCGTAGCCGGATTCCACGCTCAGCAGCGCCGCGACGGAGCCGATCAAGCCGGGAAGTCGGGAGCCGGCAGCCAGCAGCGCTCCGGCACCGTCCTTGCGGGTCAGCCCCATCGCCAGTGCGTCGGCGCGAGCCGTCCAGGTGGTCCGCTCCCGATCAGCCTCCCGCTCGGCGCTCACTAGTTCACGCACCCGCGCTTCGAGCGATTCGTAGGCGGTGACGGCGTTCTCGTGCCGCTCGTCCAGGCCCAGTTCGCCCTCATCCAACGCACCGACCTCGCCCTGGACGCGGACCAGTTCGCGCTCGGCCACCGTTGCCCGGTCACGAGCCTCGCCGGCTGCCGCGGTCAGCCTGGCTATCTCGTCCGCACCTGCGGCGGCCCGGGTGCGCAGTGCGTTCACCTGGCCGACCAGCTTGGCCAGTCCCTCACGCCGATCGGCAACCGCGCGCGCTGCAGCGACCAGGCCCCGTTCGGCCTCGGTCAGCCGACGCTCCAGCTCCTGGCGGGTCGCGACCGTCTCGGTGAGCGCCGCCTTGGCTTGGGCCAGTTCCTGCTGCAGGTCGTGCTCGCGCACCTGGACCTCGGCCGCTTCGGCCTCCATATCCTCAGGTGCCCGGCCCGTCCGCTCCTGCTCCGGCTCCTCGGCAAGGTGCCGAGCCCGTTCACCGGCCAACGACGCAGTTCCCCGGAATCGCTCCTCCAGCGCCGAGAGCCGGTACCACGTCTCCTGGGTACGGGCGACGAGCGGCGCATCATCTGCGATCGTCAGCTCCAGCTCGGCCTCACGAGTGCGCGCCAGCCCCAAGGCCGATTCAACCTCGCCGCGCCGACGGCGGATCGCGTCCTCGTCGGCGACATCCTTGGCGAGTTCGCTCTGCAGCAACACCAGGTCGTCGGCGAGCAGTCGCAGCCGCGAGTCGCGCAGTTCAGCTTGCACGCCCGCGGCCCGGCGGGCGATCTCAGCCTGACGCCCGAGCGGCTTGAGCTGGCGCCGGAGTTCAGCCGTCAAGTCGGTGACGCGGGTCAGGTTCGCCTGCATCGCGTCGAGTTTGCGGAGCGCTTTCTCTTTGCGTTTGCGGTGTTTCAGAACGCCCGCGGCTTCCTCGATGAAACCGCGGCGCTCCTCGGGACGAGCCTGCAGAACGGCATCGAGCTGGCCCTGCCCAACGATGACGTGCATCTCGCGGCCGATGCCGGAGTCGGACAGCAACTCCTGCACGTCCAGCAGCCGGACCTGCTCGCCGTTGATCTCGTATTCGCTACTGCCCTCGCGGAACATTCGGCGGGTGATCGACACCTCGGCGTACTCGATCGGCAGCGCGTTATCGGTGTTGTCGATGGTGAGCGTGACCTCGGCACGGCCCAGCGGCGGGCGACCGGCCGTGCCCGCGAAGATGACGTCCTCCATCTTGCCGCCGCGCAGCGCCTTGGCACCCTGCTCGCCCAACACCCAGGCGATGGCGTCGACGACGTTGCTCTTGCCCGAACCGTTCGGACCGACAACGGCCGTGATGCCCGGCTCGAAACGCAGGGTCGTCGCGGAGGCGAAGGACTTGAACCCTCGCAGCGTCAGCGACTTCAGATGCACGCCGATGAACCTACCGGCAACCTCAGGTCAGGACCGGGCTGGCTTCCTCGGTGATGCGATGAAACTCCAGGTCCAGTTCGACGTGGTCGTGAGCGCGTAACTCACGGACCTCCGTCTCGAGTTCAGCGACCCGCCTACGCAGTCGGTTCACCTCGATCGTCAGAGCCTGCTCGTTGGAGCTACCGACGTATCCCAGCAAGGCGCGTGCCATGGGGCGACCCTTCACTTCATGTGTGCGATGAGTGTGGACGCGGCGGAAGGGCTGCGGAGCGGTCGATTGCCCGGATTTTCGGGGCTCGGCCAGCGGAGCTGGGCTCCCGTCAGGTCACCCCATGGTCCCACCGAGGTAACGATTGCGTCAACACGCGGTAGTCGCACGATCCAACGGTGATGCTGAGGGCACGCCGTGCCGCTACCGGCCATGGGTGTCCCGGGTGCGATCATGGTGTGATGGTCGCTGTGCAGACGTCACCTGAGCGTGACATCAAGCCGGACCGACGCAGCTTCGACGGTCTGCTGCCGCATCGCATGCTCCGCTGGCGCCGGCCGCTGTGGTGGCAGGAACTCGCAATCATCGCGTTCGGTTATTGGCTCTACTCGATCGGTCGTAACGCGATTCCAGAACAAGCGACGATCGCGCTGCGGCACGGGCGCAGTGTGCAGCATCTGCAGGACGTCCTGCACCTGAACTTTGAGCTGTCGCTCAACCATTTCGTCGGTCGCACCGAGTGGCTGGCGCAGATAATGGACTACTACTACGCGACGCTGCACTTCGTCGTCACGATCGCCGTCATGCTCTGGCTGTTCTTTCGCCGTCCGCACTTGTATCGCGGCGCGCGGACCGTCATCGTCACGACGACGCTGATCGGCCTGGCCGGCTTCTATCTGTATCCGCTCGCGCCGCCACGGCTGCTGCCGCAGTACAGCTACATCGACACGTTGCTCAAGTTCCACACCTGGGGTTCGCTGGCCGATCCGTCGGTGGCCAGCCATTCCAACCAGTACGCCGCGATGCCGAGCCTGCACATCGCTTGGGCGCTGTGGAGCGGGCTGGCGATCTTCTTCTGCGCGCGGCGGCTATGGGCCCGGATCCTGGGCTTGGCCTATCCGGTCGGCACCCTGCTGGTCATCGTCGGCACTGCGAACCATTTCATCATCGATGCCGTGGCCGGTGCCGTCGTCGTCGGTGCCGGGTTCGCTATCCAGCGGTTGCTCTCCGGACATGGTGCCTTCACCTCACCGGTGGACGCCCCCGACTTCGGGCTGCCCGATGCGTCCTCCCATCCACACCGCGTTCCACGCTGACCGGTCACCTGTGTGAGAGGTCCCACCGCCCTGTCGCTGACCGCGATCGGTCTACTTTCCTGCAGCGTCGCCTGGTTGCCGTTGAACAACGGCCGGCTCGAGGGTCAAATCCTCATTACGCTGAACTACACACAGGGCGTCACCCTGTCCGACGTGCTCAGCCTGTCCGGGATCACGATCAGTGCGTTGATATTGGCGGTGCTTGCCTGGCGTTCGGGTCCGCGTGAGGAGCGGATCGCGCGAACGCTGATCGTGCTCGGCCTGTGCTGCGTCGCGCTCGCGTTCGGCGTCGGCCTGACTCTGGCGACGGGCTGAAATTCAACGACGAACCGAGCCGGTCAGCTCAACGGTCCGTAGAAGACGTCTTCGACGACTCGACGGGCCCGACGCGCGGTGCGGCGATAATCGTCTACGACACCGCCGGGATCAAGTGCCGGAGGGTATCCGATGGCCCGTCCGATCGCGACGAGCGCGTCGCCCTGATGGGGAAGTTGGTCCTCGGCCTTGTCCCGGACCAGCATGATCGCGTTTCGGACGTGAGTCGCGGCTCGCCACGCACTGATCAACGCCTCGACCTGCTCCTCGGTCAGCAGGTCGGCGACTACGGATGCATGCAACGCGTCCAGGGTGCGGGTCGTCCGCAGGGTTGGTACCGCGCTTCCGTGCTCCAACTGCAGCAACTGAACCGTCCACTCGATGTCCGACAGCCCGCCCCTGCCGAGCTTGGTGTGCGTGGTCGGGTCCGCGCCGCGGGGTAGCCGTTCGTTGTCCATGCGTGCCTTCAGGCGCCGGATCTCGAGCAGGTCCGACGGACTGATCCCGTTGGCGGGATACCGCACCTCGTCGATCATGGCAGTGAATTCCGCGCCCAGCTCGACGTCGCCGGCGATGAACCGGGCGCGCAACAACGCCTGCGCCTCCCACGGCGAGGACCATCGCGAGTAGTACTGCGTGTACGAGGCGAGCGAACGCACCAGGGGCCCGTTACGCCCCTCCGGACGCAGATCTGCATCGATGGTCAGCGGCGGATCGCTTGAAGAGGGTGCCGCGAGCAGCGAGCGGAACCGCTCAGCGACGTCGTGGCCGATCCGTGCCGCGTCTGGGTCTTTGCCGTCGGGCGTGTCGCCTGCCGTGTCTTTGGCCGCGTCAGCCACCGTGTCGTAGACGAACATGACGTCGGCGTCCGAGCCGTAGCCGACCTCGGCGCCGCCGAGACGACCCATCGCGATCAGCGCGAACCGGATCGGCAGTTGTGGCAGGCCACGGTCCTCGGCGACCGCCCGCAGCGCGATGCCCAGCACCGAGTCGAGCGTGGCTGTGGTGATCACGCTGATCGCATCGCACACCTGCTCCACGTCCAGTCGGCCGAGCAAGTCGCCGAACGCGGTGCGCAGCAACTCCTGGCGACGGACACCGCGAACGACAGCGACCGCATCGGCGGCAGTGCGCTGGCGAGCCGCCGAATCCATCATCGCCGCGAGCACCTCGGCCAAGCTGCGCGGCCGCAATTCATCGTCGTCGGCGAGCAGTTGCAAGGCCTCCGGCGCGCGACCGAGGATCCTCGCGACATACCGGCTCGTGCCAAGCAGATAGGCCAGACGCGAGGCGACCGCACCCTCGTCCCGCAGCAACCGCAGGTACCAGGGCGTGGAGCCCAACTGATCAGACACCTGCCGGTATGCAAGCAGACCACGGTCCGGGTCGGGCGCGTCGGAGAACTCCGACAACAGCACCGGCAGCAGCGCCCGCTGCAGGACGGCACGTCGGGACAGACCGGCGGTCAGTGATTCGATGTGCCGCAACGCGCGGGCCGGATCGGCGAAACCGAGTGCACTCAGCCGCCTGCCCGCCTCGGCCGCGGTCAGCCGTAGTCCCGCCGAAGGAACCCGAGCGACCGCCTCCAGCAACGGGCGGTAGAACAGCTTCTCGTGCAACCGGCGCACCTCTCGGACGTGCAGCGCCCACTCGCTCTGCCAGACCGCGCGCGAATCGCCACGCTGGTCTGGCCGGTACCCCATCGCCCGGCCCAGCCACTCCAGGTGCTCGGCCTCCTCCGGGACCAGGTGGGTGCGCCGAAGCTTGCGCAACTGCAAGCGATGTTCGGTGGCGCGCAGGAATGTGTAGGCATCGGCAAGGCTGACCGCGTCGTCACGGCCGACGTAGCCGCCATCGCGCAGCGCCGCCAACGCCGGCAGGGTCGCCGCCACCTGCAGCGATTCATCGCCACGGCCGTGGACCAACTGCAGCAACTGCACGGCGAACTCGACGTCCCGCAGACCACCCGGACCAAGCTTGAGCTCACGGGGTGCGATCGCCGACGGAAGCAACTCGACCACCCGGCGCCGCATGGCACGCACGTCCCCGACGAAGTCGGCGCGCTCTGCGGCGGTCCACACCAATGGGGCGATCACCTGCTGGTAGCAGCGACCCAGTTCCAGATCACCGGCGACCGGACGCGCTTTCAACAGCGCCTGGAACTCCCAGGTGCTCGCCCACCGCTTGTAGTACGCCTCGTGGCTGGCGAGCGTCCGAACGAGCGGTCCGTCCTTGCCTTCCGGGCGCAGCGCAGCATCCACCTCCCACGCCACCGCATGGCAGATCCGCATCATCTCCCCCGCCAGCGCTGCCGCCGTCACCAGCGCTTGGTCGGTATCGACATCCGCCGCGGTCCCATCGCTCTGACCTGGCTCGGCCACGAACACCACGTCGACGTCCGAGACGTAGTTCAATTCGCGCCCGCCGGTCTTGCCCATGGCGATCACGGCCAACCGACATGGCGTCGCGGTCGCGGGCAGCGCGGCGCGAGCCACGGCCAATGCCGCCTGCAGCGTGTGTCCGGCCAGGTCGGCGAGGGCCTCAGTGACGGCCTGCAGCGTCAGTTCGCCGTCCAGATCCCGACCGGCGATCGCGACGAGTTCGCGGCGATACGCCACCCGTAACGCCGTAATCGCCTCCGTGCCGGTGAGGGTGGCAGGACTTCCTGCAGTCCCCACCACCGGATGGCTCACATCCGCGCCGACCGCGTCGGCCAGGCGCGCGGCGACGGCGACGGCCTCGTACTCGCCGTCCAGCGCTCGCCAGTGCTCGGGATGGGTGACCAGGTGCTCGGCCAGCGCGCTGGAGACGCCCAGCAGGCTGCCCAGCCGTCCCCTCAGCGCACTGCTGGCCAGCAGCCGCGTCCGTAACTCGGCACCGCCAGCAGCGGCCACCATCAAGGACAGGGCCGCCAGCGCGGCATCGGGATCGGCCGTGCGGCCCAGCGTCGAGACGATCGCCGCCGCGTCGCCGTCCACCGGTGCGTTCGACCGCGCATCCCACAACCGCAACGGCTCACCGGACAACATTTCGGCGGCTCGCTGCGGGTCGTCGAAGGAGAGTCTGGCCAGCCGGAGCGCAACGCGGCTGCTCGCGGCCGCCTCACGCATCGTCAGCGGATCGCAGACCTGGCATCGGCAGAACGGTCGGCGCCCGCGATGCGGTGAGCTCGGCGGCCAGAGCAGCACGGATCGCGGCCGGGCCGGTGATCGGTTCAGCGGTCGCCGTCTGCGGCCCTCGTGCCGGCGCAACTGAGGTCGGGTCCCGGACGATTGCCGCGAACGCGGCCGCGACCGGTCGCCATACCTCAGCGATGTCTTCGTCCACCGAGGTGGTCCGTGCCACGATGCGGTCGAGGTCGTAGTCAGCCAGTCGCAGGGCATCTGCCACCGCCCACTGCGCGACGATGTCCGGTGTCGTCTCGATATGGAACTGCAGGCCCCAGGCGAGTCGCCCCAGCCGGAAGGCCTGCTGGTCACACCCAGGCGAACTGGCGAGCTGCACCGCACCGGGTGGCAGCACGGTGATCTCGTCGAAGTGCCACTGAACGACGTCGGGGGTGATTGGGATCGGGCCGAACAGCGGATCGGTCGCCGCTGCCGAACGCTTGGCCACCAGTTGTGCGCCCAACTCCGGGCCGGCCGGATTGGGCGCCACCTGTCCCCCGTTCGCGACCGCCAGTAGCTGCGCGCCCAGACAGATGCCCAGCGTCGGCACTTCATCGGCGATCGCCGCTCGCAACAGCGCCCGCACGGTCGCCAAGAACGGCGCGCGCTCGTCGTCACCTGCGCCCATGCCGCCGCCGAGCACGACCAGACCGGCAAAACCGCCCAATGTCTTCGGCGGTGGATTGTCGATGTCGACCACGCACACCTCAAGCATCAGACCGGCGCCGATCAGCCAGTCCCCCAGCCGCCCGATCGGATCGGACGCGTCGAGTTGGAGCACCAGCACCGTGCTGGTCGCCTCGTTCACAGCGTCGGCAGGTAGCGCCGCAGCTCGAACGGGCTGACCTCGGCGCGGTACTCGATCCACTCCTCACGCTTGTTGCGCAGGAAGAAGTCGAAAACGTGCTCGCCGAGCGTCTCAGCAACCAGTTCGCTGGTCTCCATCACGGCGAGTGCGTCGGCGAGGTTGTGCGGCAACTCGTCGTAGCCGAGAGCACGACGCTCAGTGTCCGACATCGACCAGACGTCGTCCTCGGCACCCGGCGGTAGCTCATACCCCTGCTCGATGCCCTTCAAGCCAGCCGCGAGCAGCACCGCAAACGCGAGGTACGGGTTGCACGCACTGTCCAGTGAGCGCATCTCGACGCGCGTGGAATTGGCCTTGCCCGGCTTGTACATCGGCACGCGCACCAGGGCAGATCGGTTTGCGTGGCCCCAGCAGATGTACGTCGGCGCCTCGACGAGTTGGCCACGTGCGGAGTACCCGAACAACCGTTTGTACGAGTTCACCCACTGGTTGGTCACCGCAGTGATCTCGGCGGCATGCGTCAGCAGCCCGGCGATGAACGCCCGCGCCGTCTTGGACAGGTTCAGCTCGTCGGAGGCATCGTGGAAGGCGTTGCGGTCGCCCTCGAACAACGACAGATGCGTGTGCATGCCGCTGCCGGGCTGATGACGGAACGGCTTGGGCATGAACGTCGCATGCGCCCCGTGCGCGATCGCGACCTCCTTCACCACATGCCGGAACGTCATGATGTTGTCCGCCATGGAGAGCGCGTCCGCGTACCGTAGGTCGATCTCCTGCTGCCCGGGCGCAACCTCGTGATGGCTGAACTCGACCGAGATCCCAAGCCCCTCCAACGCTCCGACGGCCGCCCGCCGGAAGTCGTGAGCCGAGTCGTGGCTGGTCATGTCGAAATAGCCACCGGTGTCGATCGGCTGCGGTTCGCTGCCGTCGCTGGGACGGTCCTTGAGCAGGAAGAACTCTATTTCTGGGTGGGTATAGAACGTGAAGCCGCTCTCAGCCGCCTTGGACAGCGTCCGGCGCAGCACGTACCGCGGATCGGCCCACGACGGTGAGCCGTCCGGCATCTGGATGTCGCAGAACATCCGCGCCGAATCCGCCGGCAAGCCATCCGGTTCAGGCAGAATCTGAAACGTTGCCGGATCGGGTCGGGCGAGCATGTCGCTCTCGCTGGCCCGCGCGAAGCCCTCGATCGCCGACCCGTCGAACCCGATGCCCTCCTCGAACGCCCCGTCCAGTTCCGCCGGCGCCACGGCAACAGATTTCAGCGTGCCCAGGACATCGGTGAACCAGAGCCGTACGAAGCGGATCTGACGCTCTTCGAGGGTGCGCAGTACGAATTCCTGTTGGCGGTCCACAGTGCTCCAGTCTGCCGTGATCTGGTTACCGGCAGGTTACGGCAGTTCCCGCAATCGTCGCTGCGTCCGAACACAGCGCTCAGTGCAGCGCGCTGCCGGCAACCCACTTGGCCCACGGCACGCTCCAGTCGCCGCCCTGCCAGATGGAGATCGCTGGCGCTCCCTTTGCGCCGTGGATCTCCACCGGATCGCCGATCAGCGAGTGCTGGAAGAACCACGTCGCGTTGGCCTGATTGAGGTTCAGGCAACCGTGCGACACGTCCTGGCCGTTGTCCTGGGCCCACACCGTCGTATCCAGTTCGTGCAGGTAGATGCCGTCCGTACTGATCTTGGTCGCCCAGTAGATGTTCTCGCAGGGGTAGCCGCCCGGTGCGTTCGCCGGCAGGCCGTAACTGGCCGAACACATGCTGGCAGGGTTCTCGTGCGCGAGCACCGTGTAATTGCCGCCCATCGTGTAAAAGTTGATGTAGTTGCCGTTCACGGTCACGCCGGTGTGCTCGCCCATCGACGTGTTCATCGTCTTGATCACGTGGGCGGCGCCGTCGTACACACGAACCTTGTTCACGCTCGCCGGTGCGGTGTCATCGGCGATAGTGAGTTGCTTACGGCCGACGGTGAACGACGCGCTGGCATCGGACTGGCCATAGAGACCCGGGCCGACCTGGACGCCGTACACGTTGGCATTGATCGTGACCTTCGTACCGGCAGGCCAGTACGTCTGCGGCCGGTAGTGCACGTTCTGATCGTCGACCCAGTCCCAGGATCCGTTGACGTGGGGGGTGGTCGTGACGACAAGCGCCTGCTGCGCGGCAACCTTGTCAGTGATTGCCTCGTCGAAGTGGACGACTGGCACGATGGCCACGCCGTAGGTCACCCCGTTGCCCAGCGGGTAGCCACCGAGACGCTCCAGGTACGGCATGGTCTGGTTTGACGGGGTCAGCGTGATGTATCTGGCCGTCTTGACGGTTTTCACGCCGGCCGGGTTCTTCGCCGTCGCCGAGAGCGTATAAGTCTTGCTGTATCCCAGGGCCTCGGTGCTCTTCCAACTGGCCGCGTCGGCAGAGAGCGATCCGGTGACAACCGCGCCTGCGCTGTTCTTGAGCGTGACGGCCGAAAGCGTGCCGCCGGTGGCCGAAACGGTGATCGGCGTAACCGGGTTGAGCGCCGTCGCTCCCGCTGGAGCGACTGCGACCGCCGCGGCGGGCGGGCCGTCCTGCTGGGGGGGGCTGGCCGAGGTCGAGGGCGCCGTCGGACTGATCGACCCGCTGCCGACGGGGACGGAGACGGTCGGTTGCTGCGAGCCGGTATCCGAACCGGTGGTGCAGGCAGCGAGCATGAGCAGCGCCCCGACCGCGGACAGCGCCACGGCCAGCGTGTGCTTGGTGCGCGCGCGTCGGTGGCGAGCTGGGTCGGTCATTGCGGCCTCCAGTGCCATTCGTTCCCCCGTATCAGAACACGGCGCGGGTCCCGAGGGCACCGGTCGCCATTCAATTGTCGCTCATCCAAGCTGGTGCTTCCGACCGAAACACGCTTCGATCAGCTCACAATTAGATGACGCGCAGCTGAACACTCACGTTGCTCGCGTTGCCAGATAGTGACGGTTTCCTCAGCTAACTCTAAGGCGATGCCGTATGGGCGTGATCGCCATGGGCGATGATTACCAGCGTGCCCCAGCTAAGGCTTGCTCTTGCGCAGGTGAACTACACCGTCGGTGACCTGGCCGGAAACGCTGCTCATGTCGTGATGGCAGTGCGTGACGCCGCGGCGGGGGGAGCGCAATTGGTCGCGTTCCCGGAGATGACGCTCACCGGCTACCCACCGGAGGACCTGGTACTACGCGCCTCGTTCCGGCGCGCCTCGGTCACCGCTCTCGGCAGGCTTGCGGCCGAGTTGGATGCAGCTGGACTGGGCGAGGTCGCCGTTGTCTGCGGCTACCTGGACGACGACACGGAAACTGGCGGTGGGCCCCGCAATGCTGCGGCATTCCTACACCGCGGCATGGTCATCGCCCGGTACTTCAAGCACCACCTCCCGAATTACGGCGTCTTCGACGAGCGCCGCTACTTTGTGTCCGGGTCGCGGTTCGTGGTGGTCCGTCACCTCGGGGTGGACATCGCATTGACGATCTGCGAGGACGTCTGGCAGGACGGCGGCCCGTTCGCGATCGCAGGCACCGCAGGCGTCGGGTTGGTCGTCAATATCAATGGGTCGCCCTACGAACGGAACAAGGACGACTACCGGTTGCCGCTGCTGATCCGGCGGGCCGCTGAGGCACACGCCCCGATCCTGTACGTCAATACTGTCGGCGCTCAGGACGATCTGGTCTTCGACGGCGATTCGATGGTTGTCGCTGCAGACGGCACCGTCCTGTTGCGCGCCCCTCAGTACGTCGAGGGCGTGTACCTGCTCGACGTGGCAGTATCCGACGCGCCTGTCGACCCGAGCGCTGTGCTCGGGACGACGATGACCATCGAGCGTTACGACACCGGCGTCGGTGTGCTCGCGCCGTCCACGATCGACGAGGGGCCGCAGATCGCCGACCGTATCGATGACGCAGCAGAGGTCTGGGGAGCACTGGTCATCGGGCTGCGCGACTATGCCCGCAAGAACGGCTTTGGTTCGGTTGTCGTCGCAATGTCCGGCGGGATCGACTCCGCGGTTGTCGCTGCTATTGCTGCAGACGCAGTTGGCGGCGAGAACGTCTACGGCGTGTCACTGCCCAGCGTCTATTCCTCCGACCATTCCAAATCCGATGCCGCCGACCTCGCCGAACGGATCGGGGCGCACTACCGCGTGGTGCCGATCGCACCGATGGTCGACGCATTCGTCTCGGCCCTGTCGCTAACCGGGTTGGCCGAGGAGAACGTCCAGGCGAGGGTCCGCGGAACGACGCTGATGGGCATCTCGAACGCCGAGGGGCAGTTGGTATTGGCAACCGGCAACAAGAGCGAATTGGCGGTGGGCTATTCGACGATCTATGGCGACGCCGTCGGCGGGTTCGCGCCGATCAAGGACGTGCCCAAGACGCTCGTCTGGACGATCGCCCGGTGGCGCAATGCGGCCGCAGTTGCACGGGGACAGCGTCCGCCGATCCCGGAGAACTCGATCGACAAGCCCCCGTCAGCCGAGCTCCGACCGGGCCAGCTGGATTCGGACTCGTTGCCGGACTACGAGGTGCTCGACGCGATCATCGAACGCTATGTCGACGGCGACCAGGATGCCGCGGAGATCGTCGCGGCCGGCTTCGAACCCGCTGAAGTCCAGCGAGTGGCCACCCTTATCGACCGCGCCGAATGGAAGCGGCGGCAGTACCCACCGGGGCCGAAGATCAGCCTTAAATCCTTTGGCAAGGACCGTCGCCTACCGATCACGAACCGCTGGCGCGAACCGGCTCCCGATCGGAGCGAGTGACCCTCGTCTCGCAACTCACTACA
This sequence comes from Jatrophihabitantaceae bacterium, assembly GCA_039923055.1. Taxonomy (GTDB): domain Bacteria; phylum Actinomycetota; class Actinomycetes; order Mycobacteriales; family Jatrophihabitantaceae; genus DASXYU01. The sequence goes on along the minus strand of JBDTDN010000338.1, from coordinate 2,603 downwards.
GACAAACGCGCTGATCGGGCGGACGATTGAGCTGTCCACATGACATGCCCGGGGACCGGCGTGGCCGGCCTCGAGGAGAGAAGTGAGGCCCACCATGAGCGAGACCACCACCCTGTACGGCGCCGCGCAAAGCCGCCGCGTCACGATCCGCGATCTGCAGGCGGCCAAGGAGCGCGGTGAACGCTGGCCGATGCTGACCGCCTACGACTACTCCACCGCTCGGGTCTTCGACGAGGCCGGAATCCCGGTGCTGCTCGTCGGCGACTCGGCCGCGAACGTCGTCTACGGCTACGACAGCACCGTCCCGGTAACCGTGGACGAACTGCTTCCGCTGGTGCGTGGAGTGGTCCGCGGAACCAAGCGCGCACTCGTTGTCGCGGACCTGCCGTTTGGCACCTACCAAGCCTCGCCGCAGCAGGCGCTGGAGACGGCGTCGCGGTTCATGAAGGAAGGCGGCGCGCAGGCAGTCAAGCTCGAAGGTGGCGTCCGTGTCGCGGCGCAGGTCGAGGCACTTGTTTCGGCGGGCGTACCTGTCATGGCGCACATCGGCCTGACGCCGCAGTCAGTCAACGCGTTCGGCGGATATCGGGTGCAGGGACGTGGCGACGAGGCGGCCCATCGACTACTGCAGGATGCCAAAGCGTTGCAGCACGCGGGGGCGTTCGCCGTCGTGATGGAGGTCGTGCCGTCAGAGGTCGCCGCACAGATCACCAAGACGCTGCACATCCCGACGATAGGCATCGGCGCCGGCCCGACCTGCGACGCGCAAGTACTCGTCTGGCAGGACATGGCCGGTCTACGCGGTCCGGGCAAACCCGCCAAGTTCGTCAAGGAGTTCGCTGACGTCGCCGGCGTACTGCGCGACGCGGCGACCCGCTACAGCGATGAGGTTCGCAGCGGCACGTACCCGGCTGAAGAACACTCATACTCATAGGGCCGCAGTTGGCTACAGCGCCATCCGCGCATGATCGACCGCGGCCAATCAAACACTGAAGCGGACCTGATGCTTGATTGGGTCGGCCTCGGTAAGCCTCACCTGGATCGACTCACCGATCACCAGACCGGCAGAGTCGCAGCGCGCGCGCACGGCTGGGTCATCGATCACGATCGTGCCGGCGCGCTCGTCGGCGTCGATGACAGTTGCGGTGAACTGCTGACCGATCCGCGGGTACAGCAGCCAGGCCTCGGTCGCATCGACGATGGCTCGATCGATCAGATGGGCGCGGTGATCCCCGGTGGCCATCGTCGCAGGCAACTCGGGCATGCGGTCCCGTACCCACTTCGGAACGGGCGCTTTGCCCTGCGTGGCAAGGCAAATCTCAGTTCCGTAGCGATCGACCAGGCGCCGCAACGGAGCGGTCACGTGTGCGTACGGCGCGCCGATCCCGGCATGAAGTTGCTGCGGCGGCGGGGCGCCGTCGAACGGTGTGTAGGCGGCGCCCCGCAGCAGTGACACTGCGTGCTCGATGAATGCCACGTGCCGGCCGTTGCAACGGTCGACAGTGGCAAGCACGTCGCCGGGCCGGGCGCCGTCGGGCCAATCGACGCCGAGCGCCTTGGCCGCCCGCTGGAGCGCATGCACAGCGCCGGGCTGCGGCGGCGGCACCGTCCGCAGGATCCCGTAACCGGCCGCAAGCATCAGCGTTGCCGCGCACATCCCAGTCAGCAGAGAGATCTCCGCGTTGTATTGCTCGACAGGCAACTGCTCACGCATGACGAGGGTCCAACCGTTTAGCCCGCCCGGTTCGACGCGCTGCTCCGGTAGATCCAGGTTTATCGCATGTCGCTGCCGTGCGAGCCGCTGACGAAGCGTGCCGACCTGTTCGAGCAATGCGACAGCATCTGGCGCCGAGCCGTCGGCAAGTTGGTTCTGCAGCCCGACGTAGTCGAGTTGGGCGCGGCTGCGGACCCGAGCCCGGCGAACGTCGATATCGGCGACGTTGCCGCCATCGTCGAGGGCGATCCGCCAGAGCACCGCCGGCCGCACCTGATCGGGAAGCAGACTGGCCGCATCCTCGCTGATCCTCGGCGGATGCAGCGGCACGCGGGTGTCGGGAAAGTAGAGCGTCTCGGCGCGAGCCTGAACTTCTTCATCCAACGCTGAGTTCGGACGGACGTACGCGGCGACGTCGGCGACGGCATAGGTGACCAGATACCCAACGTCGGCGCGGGCGATGTGCACAGCCTGGTCGAGATCACGGCTGCCGGTCGGGTCCACCGTCACAAGTGGAATGTCGGTGGCATCCTCGTCCGGAAGCACTACCTGCATTGCAGCCCGGTCGGCTTCGGCGAGGACGTCCGATGCAAAGCCGCCGGGCACCTCCAATTCCGCGCGCAAGGAAGCGAAATCGAGCGGTGCACCGGCGACTCTGTGCGAACCCATTTGTGCTGGTCAGCAGAGGTTCTGAATGATCAGCGACCAGTCCGCTTGGCGGGTGCCTTCTTCGCAGCAACCTTCTTGGCGGGTGCCTTCTTCGCAGCAGCGCGCTTGGCGGGCGCCTTCTTCGCAGCAGCGCGCTTGGCCGGAGCCTTCTTCGCAGCAACCTTCTTGGCGGGTGCCTTCTTCGCAGCAACCTTCTTGGCGGGTGCCTTCTTCGCAGCAA
>JBDTDN010000337.1:0-4733 GCA_039923055.1 Jatrophihabitantaceae bacterium | reverse complement strand
CGGGGCCGACACCGGGGTAGTCCAGGCCTGCGGAGATCGAATGCGATTCGATCGTCTGCCCGTTCTCGTCCTGCAGTAGATACGAGCGGGCCCCGTGCAGCACGCCGGGCGTGCCCGCGGTGATCGTGGCCGCGTGCCGCCCGCTGTCAATCCCGTCACCGCCGGCCTCGAACCCAACCAGCCGAACGCCGGTATCCGGAATGAACGCCGTGAACAGCCCGATCGCGTTGGAGCCGCCACCGACGCAGGCGACCACGGCGTCGGGTAGGCGACCGACCTGGTCGAGTACCTGCACGCGTGCCTCGTCGCCGATGACTCGCTGGTACTCGCGCACCATCAGCGGGAACGGGTGGGGACCGGCGGCGGTGCCGAAGATGTAGTTCGTCGTGTCAACATTGGTGACCCAGTCGCGCATCGCCTCGTTGATCGCGTCCTTCAGCGTGCGCGAGCCGGTGGTGACCGGGATGACGGTGGCGCCGAGCAACTCCATCCGAGCGACGTTCAGTGCCTGGCGGCGGGTGTCCTCCTCGCCCATGTACACGACGCAGTCCAGTCCCATCAGCGCCGCGGCCGTTGCCGTCGCGACGCCGTGTTGGCCCGCACCGGTCTCGGCGATGACCCGTTGCTTGCCGATGCGCTTGGTAAGCAACGCCTGGCCGAGCACATTGTTGATCTTGTGTGAACCGGTGTGGTTGAGGTCCTCACGTTTGAGCAGGATGCGCGCCCCGCCGGCATGCTCGCTGAACTTGGGCACGTCCGACAGCAGCGACGGTCGGCCGGCATAGTCGCGCAGCAGCCGTTGGAACTCGGCGACGAATTCGGGATCGTGCTGCGTCTGGTGGAAGGCAGCGGCCAACTCATCGATCGCGGCCACCAGCGCCTCGGGTACGAATCGCCCGCCGAACTGGCCGAAGTGGCCGGTGGCATCGGGCATCGCGGCAGGGGATGGGGATTCAGCGCTCATTCTGGGCTCCAAGCGGGGGGGTCAACGGTGGGCGGCGTTCAGCCGCGCCATCGCCCGCCAGCAACCTGCACCGAGCCCATGCGCCACACCCTACCGGTCGGCCCGTTGGCTCATGTCCGCGGTGCGCCTGCTCGACGCGTGATCTCGGACAGTTGGTAGCCGCCGAACATGACCTCTACGTGTTCGTTCATGCACGCACGATCGCGCTTCCCAGCGACAGCCAGGTGGCATCGGCGAGAGCGCTGTGGACAACCCTGCATCGTCCACCTACTCAGCTTGTGACGACGACATCACATTTCTCGTCCATCAACGGCCCTCAGGCTGGGGCCACAGCTAACACCCTGCTGCAGACACGTAACACTTCAGCGCGGGCTCGGTGAGCGTCGTCGAAGCGCCCACCAGATTGACCTGGCCGCCAACAACCGACATCAGCCCGGGCAGCGCAGCAAGCACCTGCAGATACGTCTGCACGTTCAACGGATTCACACCGGGCTGGTACAACTGCCAGCACACCACCGGCGAGATCCGCGCCGGATCGGCCGGCCCTGGATGGTTGAGCGCGTCCATCACCAGCGCGTACGTCACCGGATCGATCGTCCCGACCAGCAGGTGCTCGTACACGTCCATCGGGCAGATGTTCTGCGTCGCGACGTTGGTGATCGCGCCGGCGCCGGTGTGCAGCGCGGAGGAGGCGACGGTCGCGTTGGTGCTCGGCTTGACTATCTCGTCAGTGTGGGTGAAGACCTCCGTGTAGGAGATGCCGGCGAACGTCTCGGCGTCACTGTTCAGCGCCTGCAGGAACTGCGAGGTCGAGGCCTGCTGCCACGACGCCGGCATGCAGGCCGTCTTGCCCGGCATGCAGGACTGCTTGCCGACCGATCCGTGGTTCGATCCGGCCATTCCGATGACGTCGTCGACCATCGTTCGGGTGTCCGGCCAGAACCTCAGCGCCCACCGCATCGACATGCCGCCCTGGCTGTGGCCCATGACCGCAATCCGGCGCTGTCCCATCGAGTACATCGTGCGGATCGCGTAGACGAGGTACTCCCCCGCAGTCTGGATGTCACCGAGAGTGTGATCGGGCATCGTCACCGCACACCACGGCCGATGCTGCGCCGTGAACGCCGGCTCGTAATTCCACGAATAGTTCTGATCCGGCGTGACCCCGGTGGCCGGGCTCAGCAGCACCGGCTCCAGCGAGCCGTGCGTGAAATCGCCCGAGCAGTGCAGTGCCGCCTGCAGCGTCGCGGCCGGAACCGAGAGCGCGGGGCCTGGACGGTCCAACGGTGCGTACACACCGCCGCTCGCGGAAGCCTGCGGAGCGGCGACCACAAACCCCGCCACTACGACAGTTGCGGCGAGCAGCGCCGATAGCAGCCCGGCACGAATAGGCCCAGCACCTTTGAACACAGCACCTTTGAACACAGCGAATCCCTCACGGCGCGACCGGTCGAAAGCAACTGCCTTCAGTCGATCTAACGACGTGGGTCGCTTGGCGTGATGGACGGCTGGTCGGTCGGGATGCCGGTTCAGCGTGAGGCGTGCGGCGTCGCCGGATGCGAACCCGCGGTGACGAGTTCGGCAACGGCGTGGCGAGGGTCGCCGGAGGTGACCAGACCCTCGCCGACCAGCACAGCGTCGGCACCGGCACCGGCGTACTCGATCAGGTCTCGTGGCCCGCGCACACCGGACTCGGCGATCTTGACAATGTCGTTCGGTAGTCCCGGCGCGATCCGCTCGAATGTGGAGCGGTCGACGTCCAGTGTCTGCAGGTTCCGCGCATTGATCCCGATCACCCGCGCCCCGGCGTCGAGCGCCCGCGAAGCTTCGTCCTCGGTGTGTACCTCGACGAGCGCGGTCATCCCGAGCGATTCGACGCGTTCGCGAAGGCCGATCAGCATGTCCTGCTCCAGCGCCGCGACGATCAACAGCACGACGTCCGCACCGTGCGCCCGCGCCTCGTGCACCTGGTACGGGCAGACGACGAAGTCCTTACGCAGCACGGGAATCTGCACTCTGGCACGTACCAGATCGAGATCGTCCAACGATCCCCCGAAGCGTCGCTGCTCGGTGAGCACACTGATGATCCGCGCCCCGCCGGCTTCGTACTCGGCCGCCAGGTGCGCCGGATCGTCGATGCTCGCCAACGCACCCTTGGACGGGCTGCGCCGCTTGACCTCCGCGATCACACCCACGCCCGGCAACCGCAAGACAGCAAGCGCGTCACGCGCCGGTGGTGCGGCCAGCGCGAGCGCCTTGACCTGATCCATCGGCAGCATCGCCTGGCGTAACGCAACGTCCTCACGAACACCGGCGACGATGTCGTCCAGCACGCTGGCCATGGGCGACGGACCTCCAGCAGATCGTGGTGATTTGTCCATTGAGCCTAGCCGCGTGCGACCGGAGCCGGCCGCGCGGGTCCGAAAGCCCGCACATCGGGCACCATCCGCCGCGCCGGTTACTAGGTCGGGTCGTCGCCGCGATCCAGCGCGGTCCAGAGCGAGGCGTCCGCACGCATCCGGGTCTGCTCCGGGTCGTCGCCCGAAGGTGCGCGCACCGGGGCCTCGTACCGTGCGGACATCGCCGCCCAGCGCGCGCCGCGCCAGGTGATCGCTGCGCCCGCCAAGAGCACGAGAACGCCGCCTGCCAGAGTCAGGATCGCCCACGCACCCGAGACGCTCACGTGCGATATGAGCCCGGCGGACGTATTCACCTGCGGGTGCTTGTCCTCGACCAGGGTCCGGGCCCGGCCGGCACTCACTGCGGCGCGGTCCAGGACCGCGCGCCAAATCAGGCCTGCACCGGCGAGCGCGATCACGACACCGATCAGCCGTCGCGGTAACCCGCGCGTGGCCAATACCGCGACCACGCCGGCCATCGCCACGAGCGCAAGCGCGGTCGGCGCGGCGTCGATCGTTCGGCCGCTGACGTGCAGCACATCGTCGACCAGCGGATGCTCTCGTACCGTGCGGATGCTCTGCCAGGTGCGGCTGGCCACAAGCAGGGCCCCACCCGCGCCGAGAAGGTTAACCAGCAGCGTTAGTCCGAACTGGATTCGCGCGGGATTCGTTCGAGGGGACGTCATGGGCGCCCGCCAGTACCGATCGTCTGCAACGTCTCGGCCGTGGCGATCGCCTGCAGCACCGCGCGCGCTTTGTTCTGCGTCTCCTGCTCCTCCAAGTCCGGGACGCTGTCGGCCACGATCCCGGCCGACGCCTGAACGTGTGCCGTTCCGTCGATCATCACGGCCGTGCGGATCGCGATCGCCATGTCGAGATCGCCGGCTGCGTCCAAGTAGCCGACCGCACCGCCGTACACGCCGCGGCGTACCGGCTCGAGCTCCTCAATCAACTCCATGGCCCGGACCTTCGGCGCGCCGGTGAGCGTCCCTGCGGGGAAGGTCGCCGTGAGTACGTCGAACGCGTCCATCCCGGCAGCAACCTGCGACTGAACGGTGGAGACGATGTGCCAGACGTGGCTGTACCGCTCGACTCCGCCGAATTCGACGACTTCCACCGTCCCCGGCGCGGACACCCGGCCCAAGTCGTTGCGCGCGAGGTCGACGAGCATGACGTGCTCGGCTTGCTCCTTCGGATCGCTGACCAGTTCGGCCGCGAGCGCTGCGTCGCGCTCGGCGTTCTCGCCACGTTTGCGCGTGCCCGCAATGGGATGCAGCACCGCGCGGCCGTCCTGCACAGTCACCAACGCCTCGGGACTGCAGCCGACGATGTCCACGTCGACGGTGCGCAGGAAGTACATGTACGGCGAC
>JBDTDN010000336.1:0-3803 GCA_039923055.1 Jatrophihabitantaceae bacterium | reverse complement strand
TATCGAACAGATCGCCAGCGCCAAGGACGGCGTGGAGAAGGTCTTCGCCATGCAGGCCGGCCGAGAGGTACGCGTGATGGTGCAGCCGGCGGAGGTGGACGATCTGGCCGCACAGGTGATCGCCCGTGAGATCGCCAAGCAGATCGAGGACGAGCTCACCTACCCGGGCCAGATCCGGGTAACGGTCGTACGCGAATCACGCAGCACCGAGATCGCCCACTGATCACGCGGTATCCCCGAGCCGCTGCCGGCCGAGCCCGTATCCTGGACTGGTCATGACACAGCCGCCGATCAATCCGCCGCGTACCTACGACATCCGCACCTACGGGTGCCAGATGAACGTTCACGACTCGGAGCGGCTGGCGGGGCTCCTGGAACAGGCGGGATACGTCCGTGCAGGCGCTGAGGCTGGCGGTGTCGACCTGGTCGTGTTCAATACGTGTGCAGTCCGCGAGAACGCCGACAACAAGCTGTACGGCAACCTCAGCCACCTGGTGCCGGTCAAGGAGCAACGCCCAGGGATGCAGATCGCGGTCGGCGGATGCCTGGCGCAGAAGGATCGCGCCACAATCTTGGACCGAGCGCCCTGGGTGGACGTTGTGTTCGGCACCCACAACCTGGCCGCACTGCCCGTCCTGCTCGAACGGGCCCGCCACAACAACCAGGCGCAGGTCGAGATCGTCGAGGCGCTGCAGAACTTCCCGTCCGATCTGCCCAGCCGCCGCGAATCGCCCTACAGCGCCTGGGTGTCGATCTCGGTCGGCTGTGACAACACCTGCACGTTCTGCATCGTCCCAAGCCTGCGTGGTGCAGAGACCGACCGCCGCCCCGGTGATGTACTGGCCGAGATCCACGCGCTGGTCGACTCCGGGGTAGTCGAGGTGACGCTGCTCGGGCAGAACGTGAATTCCTACGGCCGCTCGTTCGGCGACACGCTCGCGTTCGGCAAGCTGCTGAGGGCGTGCGGGGAGATCGAGGGGCTGGAACGAGTACGGTTCACCAGCCCGCATCCGCGAGATTTCACCGACGACGTGATCGACGCGATGGCCCAGACGCCGAACGTCTGTCCGCAACTGCACATGCCGATGCAGTCGGGCTCGGACGCGGTGCTGAAGGCGATGCGACGCAGCTACCGTCGCGAGCGCTACCTGGCCATCATCGACAGCGTCCGCGCCGTGATGCCCGACGCCGCCATCACCACGGACATCATCGTGGGTTTTCCAGGTGAGCGCGAGGCGGACTTCCAGCAGACTCTCGACGTCGTGCGCCAGGCCCGGTTCGCGAGCGCATTCACCTTCCAGTACTCCAAGCGCCCCGGGACACCGGCCGCGGCGATGGCCGACCAGATCCCGAAACAGGTCGTCCAGGAACGGTACGAGCGTCTGATCGCGCTACAGGAACGGCTCGGCGGGGACGCTGCGACCGCGCTGGTTGGACGTGAGGTCGAGGTTCTGGTCAGCGCCGGCGAGGGCCGCAAGGACGGTGCGACCGGACGTGTCTCCGGGCGTGCTCGCGACGGGCGACTCGTACACGTGGCGATCGGTAACGCGCCTGTACTGCCTGGCGACGTCGTCACCGCGGAGATAACCTACGCGGCGCCACACCACCTCGTCGCGGATGGCGGCCCGATCACGCACCGACGCTGGCGAGGGGCCGGCCTCGAGACCGCTCACGCCGTGCCGAAGCCGCAGTTGCTGACGATTGGCACCCGACCGACCTGAGTCGCGGACGACTCTGAATCGATCTGGTTCAGTGCCGACCCGGGGGAGCGTTCAACGCAGGCGCCGTCGGCCGAAGCGACGGGACCACCGCACCGAGCAGGCCCCGCAGCATCGCCCGCGTGCAGTCGAGGTAGTCGAATGAGTCCCGCCAGAGCGTGATCTGCCCGTCGTGAACGTCGAACCGACCGGCGACCCAGAACTGGATACGCAGCCGGCCCATCTGCAGGACATCGGTTCGTTCGGTCAGTACGACCGTCCCGTCCGCCGCGATGGCATGCAGATGGGCCTCGAACTGCATCCGTGCGGCCATCGGAGCCAGCACCTGGATCACCCGGCGGCGACCGCGGATCGTGGGAAGTCCGACGTTCGTGTAGATCACCGCGTCAGCGAGCAAGGCGCCGGCCGCATGCGTGTCCGCACGCGCGAGGGCATCGAGGAATGATTCGACTACGGCTTGCGGTTCGCCAACAGGACCGGTCTGACTGGGTACCGCGTGCAGCGGTGAATGCTTGCTCATCGCCCGATGATACGAGCGTGCGCGTCAGTTCGGTATGAGCGAACGTCGCTGTTCGACCTCGGCCTCGGCCTTGGCGATCCGCGCCGGGTCACCCGCCTTGCGTGCACGTTCCAACTTCGCCTCGGCCTCGACCAGTCGTTCGCGCAGCGCGGTCAGGAACGGGTTGGACTCGACGCTGCCCTGGCGCCACTCGCTGTCGACGGCATCGCGTACCCGTTGCTCAGCGGCTCGCATCCGGTCGTCGATTCGGCGGATCGCATCGCGCGGGACGTGGCCGATGTCGTCGAACTTGGCCTGCAGATCCCGCAGTGTGGACTGGGCGGCCTTCGGATCGGTAATCGGCAGCGCCTCGGCCTGCGCGATGATCGACTCCTTCTTGTGCTGATTCTCGACCTGCTCGGCATCGCGTTCGGCAAACACGCCCGAGCGCCGCTCGAAGAAGGCGTCCTGTGCGGCGCGGAACTTGGACCACATCGCGTCCTCCACGTCGCGCGCGGCTCGTGGCGCTGCCTTCCACTCGTTCATCAACTCGCGCATCGCTAGCGCGGTGTCTTTCCAGTCCGAGGACTGGGAGAGTGCCTCGGCCCTTGCGACCAGCGCTGCCTTTGCCTGCTTGGCGGTGCCCCGCTCGGCATCAAGTGTCGCGAAGTGCTGACCACGCCGCTTTCCGAACGCATCGCGGGCCGCGGAAAATCGCTTCCACAGGGCGTCGTCGGTCTTTCGGTCGATCCCCCGGATCAGCTTCCACTCCTCCAGGATCGTCCGCAGCCGATCTCCGGATGCCTTCCAGGACGTCGCCGATTCGCCAATCTGCTCTGCCTCGACCGCCAGCGCCTGCTTCGCGGCCACCGCCTCCGCGCGCGCCTTCTGCCGGGCGGCGGCGTTCTCGCCAGCTTTTTCCTCCGCAACGCTGAGTAAGGTATCCAGGCGCACGACGAGGGAATCCAGATCGCCGATCGCGGCGGCGGTCGGGATCTTGTCCTTGAGTTCGGTGACATGCGCCCGTGTCGACGCCGGGTCTCCGGCACCGGTGGCCAACCGCTTCTCCAGCAGCGTCACCTCGGTAGCGAGGTCCTCGTAGCGCCGCGTGTAGAACGCCAAGCCGGCATCGACATCACCGGCCTGCCACGACCCGATCTCTCGCTCGCCGTCTGCCGTCTTGACGAAGACGGTGCCGTCCGCGTCGATGTGTCCCCATTCCGTGCCCATGACTGAGCATTGAACACGATGATCCACACCGACGGTGCAGCCGGACGGCGTTCAGCGCCCTGCCCGTAACCTGCAAGGGTGATCTCGCGAGTGGCGTTCTGTCCCCATCCGCCGCTGCTGGTGCCCGAAGTGTCCGGGTCGGCGTCCGCCGAACTCGATGACTTGCGGGCCGCCTGCCGGGCGGCAATCGTGTCCTTGACCGGACGCCAACTCGTCGTGGTTGGCAGTGATTCGGTTTCCGTCGTCCACTCGCCACTCTCCCGCGGAACGCTGGCGGGGTTCGGCGCTGGCAGCGACCGTCAACTGCCCACTGCTGCCGAAGCGCCGGCTCTGCCGCTTTCGCTCACCGTCGGGGC
>JBDTDN010000335.1:0-4122 GCA_039923055.1 Jatrophihabitantaceae bacterium | reverse complement strand
GAGCGTGACCAGGTCCGGGCCCGGCTCGGGTCGCGAGGCTGGACGTGGGCGGGGCCGGGGACCAGGCTCGGATGCGGGACGGGGTTCGAACACCACCCAGATGTTACGGAGCGAATTCGACGGGCGCGGCGAATGCGGCCCGCCGCGCCGCCCGGCGTAGCGCGAGTAGCACCGGACGTCCGACCAGAAGTACGGCCACCGCAGTCGCGATGCCGCGGGGAATGTCGAAGCCCAGGCTGGTGGAGACGCTGAAGGCGAGCCAGCGGTGCAGGTTCTCTGCCAGCGGCGCATGCGGTGCGAATGTGATCGCCGCGTTCGTCCCGACATTCGAGGCACCGAACGGCCAGAACCAGAGGTTGAGTACGAATCCGTAGGCCACGCTGGCGAGCAGCCCATACGTCGCCAGCAGGAGCAGTTCTGCTCGGCCGCGGGCGCGGGGCAGCAGCCCGGCGAACATCCCGACCCAGCCAGCTGCAAGCATTTGGAACGGCAGCCATGGCCCGCCACCGCCGGTGAGCGCGGCGGAGGCGAACATCGCGACGTTGCCCAGTACGAACCCGAACCCCGGACCCATTACCCGCCCGGCCGGAATAAGCAGGAAGAACATGAGCTGCACGCCGGTGACGCCACCGGTGAGCGGACGCAGTACCGCGCCGATGCCGGACAACACGCCCAGCAGGGCAACGGCCTTGGCGTCCATCCCACCGTCGGCGATCTCCGCGGCGACGACGAGCAGCAGCAATGGCAGCATGAGCAGAAAGATCCACGGCGCGTCCTGCGTGTGGCCGGAGGCAGCGGGTCCGAAACCGATCAACAGGGGCCAGACGAACGCGCCGACACCGACCAGAGTGACGGCGATGATCGCGATGAGCGCGCGCGGTTTCAGGGTCAACGCGGCTGTCCGCTTCACCGAGGTGCTCCGCTCAGGGTCCGGACGACGTCCTGGACGGTCAGGTACGGCAACGGCGCAAGGATCTTGGCGACCTGGGGGGCGAAGATGGGGGACTGGATGACCACCTCGCGGCTGGGGCCGTCGGCCACCACCTCGCCGTCGGCGAGCACGACCGTGCGCGAACTAACCTCGGCGGCCAGCTCGACGTCGTGCGTGGCCAGCACGATCGCATGCCCGGCCGCGGCAAGCTCGCGAAGTACGAGGATCAGCCGCGCCTTGGCCGGATAGTCCAGTCCGCGGGTCGGTTCATCCAGCAGCAGCAGCGGTGGGGCGGATGTCAGGACAACGGCCAGTGCGAGCGCGAGCCGTTGCCCCTCGGACAGATCGCGCGGGTGCAGGTCCGCGTCGATTTCGCCGGCAATCCGGGCCAACAGCGCGGCCGCTGTGCCTGCCGCGGTCCGCGCGTCCCGATCGGCAGCGGCGCACTCCGCCGCGACCGTCTCGCCGTAGAGCAGGTCCGCCGGTTGCTGTGGCACCAGGCCGACGTGTTCGGTGAGCGCACGGCCGCGCAGCGTTCGGGGATCGACGCCCCCGATCCGCACCTGTCCGGACGCTGGCTTGACCAGGCCGGTCAGCGCGGCGAGCAGGCTCGACTTCCCAGCACCGTTGCGTCCCATCAACGCCACGATCTCCCCGGTACGGACCGTCAGGTCCAGATCGCGGACGGCAGGAATCGGGCCGTACCGCACGGCCAGAGTCCGCGTCTGGGCGGCGATATCGCCGACTGCCGCGCCCGACTCGACGCGGATCGGTTCGGTCGGGAGCGTCGGGCGTAGCTGCTGGGCGGGGCGACGGGCATCGCGCACCGTCAGCGGCAGCGGCGACCAGCCGACGGCGCGGCCCAGTCGGACGACCGCGGGTGCGATGGGCGAGCGGGCCATGATGTCGGCCGGTGTGCCCAGCTCGACCGGCGCGCCGTTCCCAGGCAGCCACAGCACCGAATCGGCATATTGCACAACGCGTTCCAGTCGATGCTCGGCCATCAGCACGGTCAGACCGAGGTCATGGACCAGCCGCTGGACCGCGGCGAGGACGTCCTCGGCGGCGGCGGGATCGAGTGCGGATGTCGGCTCGTCCAGCACAAGCACACGGGGCTGTGCCGTCAGTACGGCACCGATCGCGACCCGCTGCGCCTGCCCACCGGACAGTGTGGACACCGACCGATGCCGTAGTTCAGCTAGCCCGAGCAGGTCCAGCACATCCTCCACGCGGCGGCGCATCACATCCGGCGCCAGTCCGAGCGACTCCATCGTGTAAGCGAGTTCGTCCTCGACGGTGTCGGCGACGAATGTCGCGGCAGGGTTCTGCCCGACGACGCCGACCAGATCAGCGAGTTCACGCGGCGGATGCTCGCGGGTGTCGCGGCCGCCCACCCGCACCCGACCGGCTAGGCGCCCACCGGTGAAGTGCGGCACCAGACCGTTGACGGTGCCCAGCAGCGTCGACTTCCCGCTGCCCGTCCCGCCGACGACCAGGCAGAGTTCCCCCTCGGGGACCTGCAGCGTGACGTTCTGCAGCACTGGAGCGGTGACCCCGGAGTAGGTGACGGTGACCCGATCGAAGTCGATCATTGGACGGACACCCTCTGGTCGTTGACGGCATGCCGCAGGCCGTCCGGCACCTCGGGAGTCGCGAACGCGGGCACAACCGCGACCAAGGCGGCGAGAAACGGCACGACGTCCAGTGTCGGCCAGGCGAACGGGACGCCCGACGTCAGGGAGCGGCTCAATCCGAACTGGAAAGTGAGGCCCACGACCAGCCCGCAGCCGACGAGGAGCCATTCGGCCGAGAGCCAACTGTCCGGTCGGTAGCGCGTGCGGACCCCCCGACGCCCGGCGACGAACCCGCCGATGAGCGCCAGAGCGGTGCCGGCGACGAGTAGGCCGATGCCGAGGCCGCGGGAGTCGGAACCGCCGATGACCTGGTACGTACCGGCGACAGCACCGGCCAGTCCGAGCAGAAGAGCCGCGTTACTCAGCGCGCGAAAGTGCCCCGTTGTCGCGGCCCGACGGCCGTAGCCGCGAGAATCCATCGATGCAGCAAGGCTGATGGCCCGCTCGAGCGCCTCCTCCAACACCGGGACGGCGATACCGCGCAGGCCACGCAGGCCGGTGATCGGTCGCCCGCGCAGCCGTTGCGCCGCACGCACCCGGACGACCGATTCGGCCAGTTGCGGAATGAACGTCATTGCCACCACGATCGCCACGCCCACCTCGTACAGGGCGGCGGGCAGGATGCGCACCAGCCGAGCCGGATGAGCCAGCGCGTTTGCCGCACCGAAGCAGGCAATCAGCACGGCCAGTCGCAGCCCGGCAACGAACGCGTTCAGCAGTGCCTCGCCGGTGATCGTTCCGCCGAGTGACAGCCCGCTCAGCCAGGACGGCAGGGGCACTGACGGCAGGGTGAACAGCACATGCCCGGGTGTGCGGATCCCGATCAGTATCTGCAGCAGCATTGTGATGACGATCGTCAGCAGCCCGAGCTTCAGCAGTAGACCGTACGCGTTGGCCCACGGCGCTCTTCCGCGACGCGCACTGACGACGACCGCCGCCACGGCAGCGATCGTCAACAACAGCACCGGATCGTCGGTACGCATCGTTGCGTAGGCCAGGCCCAGTGCCCACAACCACCACGCCGCCGGATGCAGCAGCCGCGGCAACTGGTTCACCGGTCGCCGCGCGAGGTCCGACTCAGCCAGAACGCGCCTGCGCCGAGCAGTGCGATGACGGCGAGCGCAAGTGCAGTACCCCACGGCGGGAAGCCCAGTTCAGACGACTGTTTCGGCTTCGGCGGCGCTGCCCGCAGCACGAGCGACGGCGCCGAATTCGGGTCTGGACCCGGGCCCAGTATCAGCGTGGAGTTCGACGACGGGGCTCCAGGTCTCGTGCTGGCATGTGTAACTGCGGTCTTCGCCGCCGTCGGATTGCTTGCTGCGTTACCGGGCGGCGTCGACCGTGTCCCGCCGGCGCCAGACGTTGGTGTGGGCTGCCTGGCCGTGGAGTGTGGCGCGTTCGACGCACTGTGTGCAGTGGTCGACGGCTTCGGCGTGACGGTCGGATCCTGTCCCGCGCAGATCGAGGCATAGCTCGTTGCGGGTGGTGCCGGATGGGAGTTCAGGTTGGTCGCGCTGGTGTAGCTCCAGCCGTCGACCGTTCCTGGCTGAGGGAAGT
>JBDTDN010000334.1:0-4539 GCA_039923055.1 Jatrophihabitantaceae bacterium | reverse complement strand
GTGCGGGCCATTGCACTTGAGTCCACACACTGATTTTTGAGTAGAGATTGGCCGGTATCAGTAAGTATCGCCGCGTAAAACCGATCGTGCGTCCAGAAAATCACGCCGGCTCGTTTGCGGGCACGGTTTGATCATTGACGTCGTTCTACCGCAGTTCCAGACAGAATGGGTTTTGCATCGGCGTCACCTGCAGCGGGAAACGTCTGTTCGTTGCCGTGCGCGCCTCGGTAATGTAACCCGTCGGCGTGATGATGTGTGACGACCGAGGGGATACCTGGGTCGAGTGGCAAGACCGAACTCTGTGGCCAGCCAGACCTGGAACGAGACAAGTTCGGCGTGCATGTATTGGCCGGCTCGCCCGCCTGAGATGCCCTATATGCCCGATGTGAAACACTAGTAGTATCCCGATATGTCACAGATGCGTCGCCGACATTGACGACGCGTGTTCCACGTACTTAGGCTCTCGTCACTAGGATGGCCGGACATCCGTGGTAGACGGCGAATTGCACTCCGATATCGAATTCGAATCGATCTATCCTCAGGTTCTTGACGTAGTTAACTAAAATGTCGGGGAATAGTCGGGTGATACGGGTGAATAGGGCTCTGAATATCGTGCTCGGTGACGATCACGCCGTGTTCGTAGACGCATTGGCCATGTTGTTGGTAACGCTCGGTCACCAGGTGCCGGCTACCGCAACCAATCGTTCGGCCCTGATCGACGCGGTATCGCTCTATCGGCCCGACGTCTGCGTGCTTGAGAGCCGTCTGCCGGACGGCACGGAGGTCGATGTGGTCAGCGACCTGCGAGAGGTCGGTCCGACGACGCGTCTGGTGGTACTCACCTCGGACCGCGACCCGGCGACGATGCACCGCGCCTTGGAACTTGGCGCGGTCGGCTATGTCCACAAGACACGGGGCATTGCAGTACTTCTCGATGTCCTGGAACGGGTGGTGGCTGGCGAAGTGGTGGTCGAAGGGTCCTTCCTTGGGGACGAAGCGTTCCGTCGCTCGGGCACATTCGATGCCCGACGGCTTGCCTCGTACCTGACTCAGCGTGAGCTGGAGACGCTCGAACTACTGGTTCGTGGTCTGGACACACGTGGGATTGCTCGATTGCTGAACGTGTCGACCACCACGGTCCGCACACACGTGCAAGCCGTGCTCACCAAACTGGGTGTCCACTCTCGACTCGAGGCAGCGGCCTTGGCGGTGAGGTTCGGATTGATCAACCTGGAAGGCACGAGCTATGACCGAATGATTTCTATCAATTCGGCGGTGTAGGTCAGCTCGTGCAGGTGAGGGTCACGACTCCGCCACCCGTCGGACGACACCTGCTCTGCCCACGGTCACGGTTGTCTGATGGACCCGACTCGAGTCGTGATGGTAGACGATCATGCGATCGTGACCGAGACACTGTCGTTGCGCCTTGCCGGTGTCCCAGGACTGGTCATGATCGGTCGATTCACGACGGATTACCCCGACTTGCTGCGAGAGATCGCGACCCTGTACCCCGACGTCACGACGGTCGAGATCGAACCGCTGGGTCCGGCGACGGGAACTGTGCTCGAGGCGATCCACGCCGCCTGCCCGCGTGGTCAGCTAGTGGTGCTCACCGCCAGCAACGATACGTCGCTGGCAGTACTAGCTGCGCAGGCCGGCGCCTCGGCATGGGTGGCGAAATCGAGCACGCTTGAGCACCTGGCCCTGGTTCTGTCCGGGGTCTGCGACGGCCACGCCTGGTACCCCCCGGAGCACCTGGGTGCGATCCTGCGAGTGCTGCGCAGCGACGCCGGATCGCGGCAAGGAGCCACCCGTAGCCTCGACATGCTCACCCGCCGCCAGCAGGAGGTGATGCGCGAGATCGTGGCCGGCAAGCCGTATCAGCAGATCGCATCCGACCTGGCCATCGCCGAGAAAACGGTGCGCACTCATGCCGCGAACATCTTCGCAAAACTCAACGTGCACACCCGCAGACAAGCGGTTGAGGTCGCCGAACGCGCGCTATGCGGAGGCACTCCGGCAGCCAGCGGTCCCGTGCGATTGGTGTAGGGCGACCCGTCCGGCCAGACGAGCCGGACCGGTGACGGGATCCGTACCGTCGACGTCATGAGCATCGTCAACGTCAGCTTGCGAACGGCGTGCACTGGTTGCCGTCCGCGGGCGAACTGAACTCGAGGACCCGTCGTGATGACTGCGCCCCCCTCCGCGTTGCGGGCCGGACATGCGTGGATCCCGTTCGCCGAGTGCCGCCTCACCCCCGGTGCCCGCTCGCGGGTGCTCACCACCATGGCCAGCGGCGAGTTGGGACCCGGTCCGCAGGCCGAGGCATTCGAAGCAGCACTGCGTGAGCAGACCGGCAAGCGTCATGCGATCCTGACCAGTTCCGGATCGGCGGCGCTGGAGCTTGCGTTGCGCGTCCTAGACCTCCCACCGGCATCGACCGTCCTGTTGCCGACGTTCTCCTTCGTCAGCGCGGCGCACACCGTGGTGCGGTGCGGACTGCGTCCGGTACTCGTGGACGCCGACGAACGGACCCTTACCGTCGGTCCCGAAGAGGTGGCTGACGCGGCACGCCGCGAGCGACCAGCGGCCATGATCGTCGATCATACGGCTGGATTCCCTGCAGCGACGCAGACACTCGCCGACGCGGCTAACCTGCCGCTGAGTCGGATTGTCGAGAAGGGTGCGCAGGTGATCGGCATTCGGCCGGGGCCCGCGCCGGTGGCCGCCGTCGGGGCGATGAACTGCCACAGCTTCCATTCGGCCAGCATTCTGCCGATCGGCAGTGGTGGAGCGATCACTACGGCCGATCCCGAACTTGCGGACCGGCTGCGAATCATGCGCCAGCAGGGTATGAGCGTTGACGCCTGGCGACGTAGCCAGCGCGGCGCGTCCTGGCGCTATGACATCACCGAACTCGGCATGGGCGCAGGATGCACTGATTTGCAGGCCGCGATCGGGCTGGGCCAGCTCACACATGTGCCGGTATGGCAAGCGCGGCGCGCAGAGTTGGCCGCTCGGTATCACAGAAATCTGTCCACGATAGCTGCGATTACGCCGCCTTCGTGGCCGACGTCCGGAACGCATTCCTGGAACTTCTACATCGTTAAGGTGCAGCCCACATTTGGGATGAGTCGCGACGTGCTCGCCACGCGACTCACCGAACGCGCCGTCGGCACGTCGGTGCAGCACACGCCCGTGCATCACTTCACGTATTTCCACTGGCTGCTGGGCGATGACGTCGGCCGGTTGCCGGTAGCGGACAGGCTGGCCGATCAGGTGTTGTCCCTTCCGCTGCATCCGCACCTGTCTGACGACGACGTCGACTACGTCTGCACACAACTCGCCGAATTTGCGCAGGGCTGTGCGGCGCAATGACCGCCTACAAGGCGGCGCTGGGGACCCGCGCAGTTGTTGTGATGATCGGTACGGTGCACGATGCCGGCGCGGTCTTGTCTGAGTTGCTGACAGACGACCGCGTGGAGGTCGGCTGCGTCGTCACCAACACCCGGCTCACGGCGCGCAACCTTCCCGGTGCTGTGGATGTCGCCACCGCCGCGGCGGCCGCGGGGGTGCCCGCACTGCTTACGGACGATGTGAACGGTCCGCAGGTGGTGGCAAGCATCCGGGCGCTGCATCCCGATCTGATCGTGGTCGCAGGCTGCCCGCAACTGCTCGGCACGAAACTGCTTGCGGTGCCCCGACGCGGCTGCGTCGGATTCCATCCGTCCCTGCTGCCACGGTATCGGGGACCTGCGCCGATCAACTGGGCGATGCTTCGGGGCGAGCGGACGGTCGGCAATACGTTGCTGATGCTGGACCGCGGCCGGCAGACCGGCGACATCATCGCGCAGCGTGAGATTGCGGTCCGCCCACAGGACACTTTTCGCTCGGTGTACCTGCACGTCGCCAATGCGGGGGCACGGATGCTGCGTGAGCACCTTGCCGCCTTGCTCGCTGGCCAGGCGCCGCGGCAGGCACAGGATCCGGCCGCGGGGGACGTGCTTCCGCCGCGAACCCCGGAGATGGGCATCATCGACTGGAACCGATCGGCCGCGGCGATCTATGACTGGGTGCGGGCCCTGACACTTCCGTATTCCGGCGCCTTCACCCACTACAACGGCGGGCGAGCGATGGTGTGGGCCGCCCAGGCAGCGACCGAGGAGGCACCTTCCGGCTGGCCCGGCGAGATTCTCGACTACGAACGGGACGGGGTTCGAATCGGCGTCCGCGGCGGCAGCGTACTGATCACCCAGATGTCCGACCCAGGCCACCGCCCAGAACCGGCTCGACGCTGGTTGCGCCGCGCGCGGCTGGCACCCGGCTTTCGGTTCGAACCTGTGCCCTTGGAGGTATCACTATGGGCGTTGGGTCAGCTCGCGATACCGACCGACGCCCACCGACTCTCGTCGTAACTGCCCGCGCTGCACGGTCCAAGTGACTACCGGACAAGGGCTGCGCAGATCTCCTCCGGGATCGGCTGCGGTGATCCAGTCCGGTTGGTGTGGACGTAGGTCGTGGTCACCTGGCAGCAGGGGT
>JBDTDN010000333.1:0-2620 GCA_039923055.1 Jatrophihabitantaceae bacterium | reverse complement strand
CGGATCTCACCGGAGGGCATACGCAGCTGCGCGAAGGCGCCTTCCTTGGCGACGAGCTGGACGCTCGTGCCGGCCGAGCGGGCGATCTTCGCTCCGCCTCCGGGACGCAACTCGATCGCGTGCACCGTCGTACCGACCGGGATGTTCTTCAGCGGCAGCGCGTTGCCCGGCTTGATGTCGGCGCTGGGACCGGCCTCAACCTTGTCGCCTTGCTTGAGCAGCTTCGGCGCGATGATGTAGCGCTTCTCGCCGTCGGCGTAGTGCAGCAGCGCAATCCGGGCGGTGCGGTTCGGGTCGTACTCGATGTGCGCGACGTTGGCCGGCACGCCGTCCTTGTCGTGGCGACGGAAGTCGATGACGCGGTAGGCGCGCTTGTGGCCACCACCCTGATGCCGGGTCGTGATCTTGCCGGTGTTGTTACGGCCGCCCTTGTTATGCAGCGGGCGAACCAGCGACTTCTCCGGTGTGTCACGCGTGATCTCGGCGAAATCCGACACCGACGAACCACGACGGCCCGGGGTGGTCGGCTTGTACTTGCGGATAGCCATTAGTTCGTACCAATCTGGCCGAAGACGTCGATCCGGTCACCCTCGCGGAGGGTCACGATGGCACGCTTGATGCTCTTGCGCTGGCCATAGCCGAGTCGGGTCCGCTTGCGCTTGCCCTGGCGGTTGAGTGTGTTCACGTCGGTCACTTTGACCTTGAACACCTTCTCGACCGCGATCTTGATCTGTGTCTTGTTCGCGAGCGGGTGAACGTCGAACGTGTACTTGTTCTCGTCCAACAGCCCGTAGCTCTTCTCCGAGATGACCGGAGCGAGCAGCACGTCGCGGGGATCGTCAAACATCAGCTCTCGTCTCCTTCAGCTGCTGGTTCGGCAGCATCGGCGGGAGTCTTGGCGACGACCTTCTTTGCCGCTGCCTTCTTGGCCGTTGGCTTCTTCTCCGCAACCACCACAGGTACCTCTGGTTCGACTTCAACCTCAGTAGATGTCGCCGATCCCTTGGCCGTCTTGCCCTTGACCGGACCGGCGATGAACGACTGCAGCGCACTCTCGGTGAAGATCACGTCGTCACTGACCAGTACGTCATAGGTATTCAGCTGGCCGGGCTCGATCAGGTGCACCGCATCCAGGTTGCGAAGACTCGGCCAGGTGATGCCGTCCGAACGCTCGGCCACTACCAACACGTTCTTGGCGCTGCTGACCTTGGCCAGCGTCGCCGATGCATCCTTCGTCGAGGGCACCTCACCGGTCACAAGAGAGGACACGACGTAGATGCGCTCGTTGCGCGCCCGGTCCGAAAGCGCCCCACGCAGAGCGGCCGCGATCATCTTCTTGGGCGTGCGCTGGCTGTAGTCGCGCGGCTTCGGGCCGTGGACGATGCCACCGCCAGCGAATTGCGGCGCCCGGGTGGAACCCTGGCGGGCGCGGCCGGTCCCCTTCTGCTTGTACGGCTTCTTGCCGCCACCACGGACCTCGCCTCGACGCTTGGTCGAGTGCGTGCCCTGCCGGGCCGCCGCGAGTTGGGCGACCACCACCTGGTGGATCAGCGGGATGTTCAGCTCGACGTCAAAGATCTCAGCCGGAAGCTCGACCTTCGCGCCCTTCGCTTTGGCATCGCCGGGCGTCTGGATTGTAAGACTCAGCGTCATCCTCAGGCTCCCTTCACGGCGGTACGAACGAGCACGAGCCCGCCCTTGGGACCGGGGATTGCGCCCTTGATGAGCAGCAGGCCGCGCTCGGTGTCGACCTTGTGCACTGTCAGGCTCAGCGTGGTCTGGGTGTCGTGACCCATCCGGCCGGCCATCCGCATGCCCTTGAACACGCGGCCGGGCGTGGCGCAGGCGCCGATCGAACCCGGCTTGCGGTGGTTGCGGTGCGCACCGTGGCTGGAGGAGACACCGGCGAAGCCGTGCCTCTTCATGACGCCGGCGTAGCCCTTGCCCTTGGTCGTGCCGGTGACGTCGACGCTGGCGCCGTCGGCAAACACGTCCAGACCGATTTCCTGCCCGATCGTGTACTCGGCGATCGAGTCGGTACGCAGTTCGACCAGGTGCCGCCGCGGCGTGACGTTCGCGGCCTTGTAGTGGCCGGCGACTGGCTTGGTGACCTTGCGCGGATCGATCTGCCCGTAGGCGAGTTGGACGGCGGTGTAGCCGTCCTTCTCCTGGGTCCGGATCTGGGTGACGACGCACGGCCCGGCCTTCACGACGGTCACCGGAACGATCCGGTTGTTCTCGTCGAAAACCTGGGTCATGCCGAGCTTTTCGCCCAGAATTCCCTTGGTGTCTCGGCTTGCTTTAGACATTGGTGTCAGATCTCCGCTACTGAATGTTCACGTCAACGCTGGCCGGCAGGTCGATGCGCATGAGCGCGTCCACCGTCTTGGGCGTCGGGTCGAGGATGTCGATGAGTCGCTTGTGCGTACGCATCTCGAA
Organism: Jatrophihabitantaceae bacterium; assembly: GCA_039923055.1. Lineage (GTDB taxonomy): Bacteria > Actinomycetota > Actinomycetes > Mycobacteriales > Jatrophihabitantaceae > DASXYU01. The sequence goes on along the minus strand of JBDTDN010000333.1, from coordinate 181 downwards.
GTGCTCGCGGCTGTCCTTGTACTTGTGCGGCGAGCGGATGACGCAGTAGATGTTTTTCTCCGTAGGCAACGGCACCGGTCCGACGACACGCGCGCCGGTACGCGTCACGGTCTCGACGATCTTGCGCGCACTGGCGTCAATGGCCTCATGGTCATAGGCCTTGAGCCGAATGCGGATCTTC
>JBDTDN010000332.1:0-3078 GCA_039923055.1 Jatrophihabitantaceae bacterium | reverse complement strand
GCCCCTGCTGTCCACGAATCTGCTATTTGCTCTGGCCTTCGCGGCCGTACTGGCCGGTCAGCGCCCCGGTGCACACGAGATCGGCGGCGCCGTGCTGCTGTCTGCGGCACTGGGTGTGTTCATCGCGGTCGGCAACCCGCACAGCTCTCCCGCGCCGCGGCCGAACAACGCCGTCATCGTCATCGCCGTCGGCGCGGTGGTCGGTGCCGTCCTCTGCCTGATCGCCGTGGCCAAAGGACGCGAGCTGGCCGGCAAATCGGCTCTGCTGGCCACGGCGGCAGGTCTGCTCTACGGTCTGCAGGACGTGAGCACGAGGGCAACGCTGCAGTTCGTGCAGGACCGTGGGATCGCCGAGATCCTGCTCAGTCCCTGGTTGTACATCGTCGTCGGCTCAGCCGTGATCGCGATCCTGCTGTCGCAGAGTGCGTTCAAGGCCGCTCGCCTGGACTACTCGCTGCCGCCCATCGCCGCCGCGGAGCCAATCGCGGGAATCGCCCTCGGCGTGGGTCTGCTCGGCGACGTGGTGTCGGTGAGCGTGGTGGGGATCCTCGTCGACGCGCTGTGCCTGGTGGCGATGGTCGGCGGCGTCGCCCTGATCGCACGCTCACACAACCTCGCCGGGCATCACCTGCGTCGTACCCGAACCGTAACCTCAGACCCGTGAGCGCCGAGACGCTGTGGAGCTATCTGCTCGCCGCGTGCGCCGCAGGTGGTAATGCGCTCGCCAACGTGATGCAGCGCAAGGCGGGCCTGGAGCAGTCCGACCGTCCGTTCGGCCCGCGCCTGCTGCTCGATCTGGTCCGCAGCCCCACCTGGCTGCTCGGCTTCACCGGCCTGGTCGGCTCGTTCGTGCTGCAGGCCGCCGCGTTGGGTCTGGGTCAGCTGTCGGCCGTCGAACCGATCATCACCTTGGAAGTGCCGCTGACCCTACTGGTCGCCTCACGGGTGTTCCATACCCGCCTCAAGCGCACCACCTGGACCGGCATCCTGGTGATGACCGCCGGCATGATCGCGCTCGTCGCCGTCCTGAACCCCCAGCCGGGCAACGAGACGCACGTCACCCACCTCGTCTACATCATGGCCGGCGGCGCCACGGCTGCGACCATCGCCGCCCTGGTAGCGATCTCGCTGCGGGGCGGACGAATGTGGCGCACCGCCTGCCTCGGCGCTGCTGCCGGCACTAGTTTCGGCTTCACAGCGACCCTGCTCAAGGAGACGATCGCGCGAGCCAAGGAGGGCGGCCTGATCGCGATCCTCACCACCTGGCAGACCTACGTCGCCATCAGCTTCGGCGTCCTTGGCGTGGTGCTGGTGCAGTGGGCGCTGCATACCGGTTCGCTGCTGGCCGCCCAACCAGGGTTCACCCTGATGGATCCGCTCGTCTCGATCCTCTGGGGCGTGCTCGTTTACGAAGAGGTCACCCGCACCGGGATCTGGCTTATCCCGGCCACCGTCGGCGCGGCCGCGGTCGGTGTCGGCGTGCTCATCTTGGCCCGCTCGCCCCTACTGGCGACGATGGGCCAAAACGAAGCCTAACCTGAACCCATGCCGGTCGATCAGCGCTGGGGAGGGGACGAGTTCGACGAGCCCGATCCCGTGGACCCCAGCTGGTCATCGCCGTACGTCGACGGGGCCTGGCTGCGCACCGCGAACCCGAATTCGGTCGACGGCGAACTGCAGAACCTCGCCGCCTTCGGCACCGGCCTGACCCGGCTGACTGGCCCGCGCCGCACGGCCGCTCGGTTCGTGGTGTGGCTGATCCTGCTCGGCACGGCGCTGACGATCGTGTATGGCGCGGTGGCCATCATCCGAATCTGGTGATGGCGGCCGGCCACTCGTACCCGTACCGTCGAGGGTATGAAAAGCACCGATGAACTTCCCGCCCCAGCCGTCAGCAAGACCGACGAACAGTGGCGTGCGCAGCTGACCCCCGAGGAGTACGCCGTGCTTCGGCGGGCCGGCACCGAAGCGCCGCACGTAGGCGAATACACCGACAACCACCGTGCGGGCACCTACCGTTGCCGAGCGTGTGGCAGCGAATTGTTCCGTAGCGACACCAAGTTCGCATCACACTGCGGCTGGCCCAGCTTCTTCACCCCACTCGCCGGTGAAGCCGTCATCGAGCGCACCGACCGTTCGATGGGTACGGCCCGCACCGAAGTCCTCTGCGCGAACTGCCACAGCCACCTCGGGCACGTGTTCGCCGGCGAGGGGTACGACACGCCGACCGACCAGCGGTACTGCATCAACTCCATCTCACTGACGTTCGAGGACCAGGCTTCTTGAAGGTCGGGCTGCACGTCTCCGACTTCACCTGGCCGGGCGGGCCGTCGACGATGGCGGCCGACTTGGCGCGTGTCGCGACCACCGCCGAGGACGTCGGGTTCGCGCGTCTGAGCGTGATGGACCACCTCTGGCAGATCGAGCACAACGGCCCGCCCGAGCACGACATGCTCGAGGCGTACACGGCGCTGGGTTTTCTCGCCGCGCACACCAAGAAGGTCGAGCTCATCTGCTGGGTGACCGCCGTCGTCTACCGCGATCCCGGTCTGCTGGCCAAGACGGTGACGACCCTGGACGTGCTCTCCGGCGGACGGGCGATGCTCGGGATCGGCGCGGGGTGGAATGAGGCGGAGGCGAAAGGCCTCGGGCTGTTCTTCCCGCCGCTGGCCGAGCGGTTCGAACGACTGGAGCAAGCGCTGCAGATCTGCCTGCAGATGTGGAGCGAGGACGATGGTCCTTACCGCGGCACGCACTACACGCTCGATCGCACGCTGAACGTCCCGCAGGCATTGACGAGGCCGCACCCACCGATCCTGATCGGCGGTAGCGGCGAGAAGAAGACGCTGCGCCTGGTCGCCCTGTACGCGCAGGCGTGCAACCTGTACTCGACGCCGGACTTGGCGCGCAAGTTGGACGTGCTGCGTGCGCACTGCACCGATGTAGGCCGTGACTACGACGACATCGAGAAGACCGTGATCATGAACATCGATCCAGGCCCGAACGGGGAGCACGTCGACACGTTGCTGACCGAGTTCCAGCGGCTGGCCGGACTCGGTTTCGCCGAAGTGCACGGCA
>JBDTDN010000331.1:0-7460 GCA_039923055.1 Jatrophihabitantaceae bacterium | reverse complement strand
ACAGTTCCGAGGTCGCGCCGTCAGCGCGGTGATGCTCGGCTTGGCAGTGGCGACGGTCATCGGCGTCCCCGTCAGCACTTGGATCGGGCAGAGCCTGGGGTGGCGCAGCGCGTACTGGACGGTGGTGGTGATCACGGTCGCAGCGGCGGCAACGATCGCGGCGTTCGTCCCGCACAGCCCCGGCGATCACACTGCGTCGATCTCGCGCGAGCTCCGTGCCCTGCGCAAGCCCGAGGTCCAGTTCGCATTCGCGACCGGCATGGTCGGTTTCGGCGGGATGTTCGCGATGTACAGCTACATCGCGCCGACCGTCACGAAGGTGACCCACCTGTCACAAGGTTGGATCCCGGTGTTCTTGTTCGTCTTCGGCCTCGGCGCGGTCGCCGGCACATGGCTGGGCGGGCGCGCGTCGGACTGGAGCCTGGCCAAGGCGATCGCCCTGGCACTGGCCGCGATGGCTGCGCTGCTCGCCCTGTTCTACCTCGCCTCGCCCTATCCGGTGCCCGCGCTGGTCGTCGTCTTCCTCGTCGAACTCGCCGCCGCTGTCCTGGCCATCACGTTGACGATCCGACTGATGGACGCCGCCGGTGACGCGCAGATGATTGGCGCCGCGTTGAACCACTCTTCGCTGAACACTGCCAACGGCCTCGGCGCGCTACTCGGCTCGATCGTGATCTCGGCCGGTCACGGCTACCGCGCCCCGAGCCTGGTCGGGGTCGGGCTCGCCCTCGGCGGCCTGCTGATCTTCGCGGCCTCGATCCTGCACAGTCGACGTCAGCGGGCAGTGGCACAGTAGGGCCATGGATTGTCCCGTCGTGCTCGCCATCGACGGGAACTCCCTGGTTCACCGCAGCTTCCACGCCCAGACGAACAGTGCGCAGCCAGCCTGGGCGGTCCGTGGACTGCTGAGCCAACTCGTCGCCGCCGTCGACCGGGTTCGTCCTACATCGGTGGTTATCGGGTTCGACGATTCCTGTTGCTCGGTTCGGCGCGAACGCTGGTCGCAGTACAAGGCCAATCGACCGCCGAAGCTGCCGACGCTCGTCGAGCAACTGGCCTCAGCCGTCGAGGTGATGCGTGAACTCGGTGCCGCCGTCGTCGTGCCGACCGGTCTGGAGGCAGACGACGTGCTCGCCTCAGCCGCACGGTTTGCCCGCGAAGGGGGCGCGCGGACCGTCATCGTCAGCTCTGACCGGGACGCTTTCGCCTTGATCGACGAGCACACCGATGTCCTGCGCATCATCAACGGCGGTGTGGACGCCTCCCCCCTGATGACCCCGGACCGGCTGGTCACGCTGCTCGGAGTACGACCGGACCAGTACCGCGATTACGCCGCACTGCGCGGAGACCCGTCCGACAACCTGCCCGGTGTGCAGGGCATCGGCCCCAAGACCGCAGCGCGGCTGCTGACCGAGTTCGGCTCGGCCGCGGCTGCCTTCGAGGATTTGGACAAGGTGCGCGACACCCTCGGCACCGCGGTCGCGGCCCGACTCGCGCCGGCGGACGCGCGGGCTGCCTGGGCGCTGAACTGCGAAGTCATGGCGTTGCACGACGATATCGTGCTAGGACTGGACCTGTCGAGCGGACCCGGGCTGCTGCCCTTCGGAGCCGCCGCCGTAGACGCGGTGTTCCGCGCGCACAACCTCACGTGGTCCACCGCGCAGGCCGTCCGGGTGCTCGCCGACGCCGACCCGTACACCGATCGGCCGTCACGGCCCGAACCCGAGTCGTGGAACGCGTCCGACCCCTGGGCGGCGCGTCCGCGGCTCAGGTCAGCGGCGCGGCCCCGGCCTGCGGAGCCGGTCAACACTCAACTGTCGCTGTTCGACTGAGCCACTCATACCTCGGTGACGGTCCCGCCGTCGACGAGCAGCCGACGCGTCGTCGCGACCTTCGCCAGCATTTGCCGGTCGTGTGTCACCAGCAGCACTGTGCCGGCGAACGACTCCAGGGCCGACTCCAACTGCTCGATCGCCGATACGTCCAGGTGGTTGGTCGGCTCGTCCAACACCAACAGGTTGACGCCCCGACCCTGCAGCAGGGCTAGCGCGGCGCGGGTCCGTTCGCCCGGCGACAGCGAGTCGGCCGGACGGTTGACATGGTCGGCGCGCAGTCCGAACTTTGCCAGCAGCGTGCGCACCGCGGCGTCGTCGAGTTCAGGCAGTGCGTCGCCGACCGCCCGCGCCAACGGGACCGCTCCGGTCAGTTGCGCGCGAGCCTGATCGATCTCCCCTACCAGCACGCCCGGACCAAGCGCCGCGCTGCCGGAGTCCGGAATAAGACGTCCCAGCAACAGTGCCAGCAGTGTCGTCTTGCCTGCACCGTTGGGGCCGGTGATCGCGACCCGATCGGCCCAGTCGATCTGCAGGTCGACCGGGCCGAGCGTGAATCCGCCGCGCCGCACGATCGCTCCGTTCGCGACCGCGGCGACCGAACCCGAGCGCGGCGCCGACGCGATCTCCATCTGCAGTTGCCACTCCTTGCGTGGCTCGGCGACCTCCTCCAGCCGATCGATCAGGCGCTGGGTCTGTCGCGCCTTGGCCGCCTGTTTCTCGGATGTCTCGGCGCGGAAGTTGCGCACGAACTTGTCGTTGTCCGTCGCCTTGCGACGGGCGTTGGCCACGCCCTTCTCCATCCACGCCCGCTGCATATGCGCCCGCTCGCCGAGCGCGGTGGCCCGGTCGGCGTACTGCTCGTACGCCTCTCGTTCGTGCCGACGCTCGACTTCACGTTCGGTCAGGTAGGCCTGGTAGCCGCCGTCGACCTGCCGGACCTTCTGCTGCACCAGATCTAGTTCCACGACGCGGGTGACGGTCCTCGCCAGAAACTCCCTGTCGTGGCTGACGATCACGGTTCCGACCCGCAGTTCGTCGACGAATTTCTCCAGCCGCGCCAGCCCGAGCAGGTCCAGGTCGTTCGTCGGCTCATCGAGCAGGACGATGTCGAACCGGCTCAGCAGCAGGCACACCAGACCGGCCCGCGCCGCCTGACCTCCGGACAGTGCGGTCATCTGCGCATCGACCTCGACGCCCAATCCGACGTCGGCGGCTACGGCCCCAATCCGGTCCTCCAGGTCGGCGCCGCCCAGGTTCAGCCAGCGCTCCAACGCAGCGGCGTAGGTGTCGTCGGCGCCGCTCGCGCCTGCCGCGAGCGCCTCGGCGGCCGCATCCATGGCCTGCTGCGCCGGCGCGACCCCCGTTCGGCGGGCGACGAATTCGGCCACCGTCTCATCTGGCCGGGCGGTCCGTTCCTGCGGGAGATACCCGACCGACGCATCGGACGGACTCAACGACACCGATCCGGTGTCAGGTGATCTCAGTCCGGCGAGCATGTGAAGCAGTGTCGACTTTCCCGCGCCGTTCGCGCCGACCAGCCCGATCACGTCACCAGCAGCGACGACGAGATCAAGGTCGGTGAACAGCACCCGGCTGCCGTGCGCGGCACTCAGACCGGCACCGATGAGGGTTGCGCTCAACGGACCGAATTCACTTCAGACCGGGATGACGACCAGCAAGCAGCGGAACGAGAAGCCGGCGAGGCGCGATCTGCGCGAACACCGATGCGATCCGGTTGGCCGTCCCGGGGATCACAACCATCCGGCCGCGAGCCATCCCGTCGACGGCCGCCTTGCCTACCGCAGCGGCGCTCTCCCACATGAACGCGGGTAAGGCGGCCTCGGCATCTTCCTTGGCAAAGCCGGCCGCCTCGCCGAAACCGGTGTCCACCGGGCCGGGGCAGAGCGCGGTCGCCGTGACGCCGGTACCCCGCAACTCCCCCGCGAGGCTCTGCGTGTACGACAGCACGAACGCCTTGCCCGCGCCGTAACCGGCCTGTCCGGGCAATGGCTGGAACGCGGCCGTCGAGGCGACGTTCAGCACCGCGCCCCGGCCGCGGGCGACCATGCCCGGCAGCAACCGGCTGCACAGGTCGGCGACGGCGACGACGTCCACCTCGATCATGTTCATCTCGGCCTGCGGGTCGGATTTCGCGACCGGGCCGAGAGTGGACAGCCCGGCGTTGTTCACCAGGATGTCCGGCGTCCGGCCGAGGTCGGCGATCCGCGTCAGCAGACCGGCGCGCACTGATCGGTCGGACAGATCGGCGGGCAGGATGTCCGGGCGCACCGAGGCGGTCGCGAGCCGTTCGGCAACGGCGGCGAGTTTGTCGGCGCTGCGGGCAACCAGCGTGACGTGGTGGCCGCGAGCGAGGAGTTCACGCGCGATCTCGATGCCGATTCCGGACGACGCTCCGGTGACAACAGCGGTGCGGTCGGCGGCAGGGCTGGGCAGAGGCATGCGGCACACCTTAGTTCGCAGGTCAGTCGAGCGCGTCGACCAGTCGCCCCAGCGCCGGAACGGCCGCAAGGACAGCTCGCTGGTCGGTCGGCGACAACCGCGCCAGGGCAGCCCGTAGCCGGCGGCGATGGGCGGTGTCCCAGTTGCGTAGATCTGTCCGGCCAGCCGACGACAGCGCCACGATCGCCGCGCGCCGGTCGGCGGGATCGACGTCGCGGGTCACCAAACCCGCGGAGACGAGCTGCCCGACGAGCGCGCTGACCGTGCTCTGCGCTAGGCACAGTCGCTCGGCGAGATCGCCGACGCGTGTTACGCCGCCCTCACCTAGACTCTGCAACACCTCGACCTGCGCCACCGGCCGTAACTCCCACGGATAGTCCGTCCGGATCGAGCGGCGCAACGCCCGACGCAACCTGCTGATGACGTCGGTCAGGCCGCGGGCATCGACCGTCCCAGCGCACTGCGAAGAAGCCATGGCTCAAGTCTACCAATTACATCGGTTTCCAATTGGATTGGTTACCGATATATCTTGAACTCGTGCCAGCGACGATGTATGCCCGGGGCGAGCGACCTCGGCCGGAGTGGCTGCGTAACCACCCACGGGCCTGGATCGCCGCCGTCGGCACGGTCTGCTTCGGCGCGTTCATGGGTCAACTCGACGCCAGCATCGTCGCGCTGACATACCACTCCATCGGTGACAGCTTTCATACCGACCTCGCAGCGGTGCAGTGGGTCTCGCTGACCTACCTGTTAACGCTGGCGATGTTGCTGATCCCGATCGGCGCCGTCTCGGACCGACTAGGTCGCAAACGGATCTACCTACTAGGGTTCGCCGTCTTCAGCGCCGCCTCGATCGGCTGTGCGCTCGCCCCGACGCTCGCAGTCTTGGACGGCATGCGGGCCGTGCAGGGTGTCGGAGCCGCGATGCTGCAGGCAAACAGCGTCGCACTTGTCGCGACGTCCGTGCCGCGCATGCGTCTACGAACTGCGCTGGGCATCCAGGCGGCGGCGCAGGCACTCGGCCTAGCCCTCGGCCCCACGTTGGGCGGCGTCATCGTGCAGACGATCGGCTGGCGCTGGGTGTTCGGGATCAACGTGCCGATCGGTGTGGTCGCGATCCTCGCCGGGCGATACCTGCTGCCCCGCACCCGCGTCACCACCCACGCCACATCCGGCCGACTGCGCATCGTCCTACAGACGACCGCGATGCCACGGCGGCTCATCGGCGCGTTTGCCGCCTATCTGCTGCTGTTCGGCCCGATCGTGCTCATTCCGACGGTGCTGCAGCGACACGGCGCAAGCGCCCTGCTCGCCGGGCTCGTGGTCGCCGCATTACCGATCGGCTTCGCGCTGGCGGCGGCAACCGCCGACCATGCCCTGCCACGTGACTGGTCGACCGCCGCGCGTTGCGGCCTCGGGATCGCCGTCACCGTCCTAGGCTGTCTCGCCCTGCTCTCGGCACGCGCGGATCCGACCTGGTGCGCCGCCGCCGGCTTCCTCATCGGTCTCGGGATCGGGCTCTACACACCGGCCAACAACGCATTGATCATGAGTGCGGTGCCACCGGGCATGGCGGCGCTGGCCGGCGGTCTGGTCAACACCGCACGTGCCATCGGAACGGCGGCGGGAACCGCGATCGTCGTGATCGCACTCGGCCTGGTCGCGCAGCCTTGGCTGGCCGCCGCAGCACTGTTGGTCCTCGCCGCCGCAGCCGCAACCACCATCGAACTCCGACCGAGCAGGCCGATCTCGCCGTGAGGAGCCGACACCGGCGCAGCAGGCCGCAACAGGTCACGGGGGTCGCGGCCGCCGACGCATGTCCCATGCGTTGGCCGGTCAGCCCGATATCGTCATGAGTCATGCCGACAACTCCCCCTGACGATCCAGTCGACATCACGCTGTGCTCGTACCAGGCGGCGGCTCAACGCTACGTCGATCACAGCACCGCGCCTAGTCCAGCCTTGCGGACCTTCCTCGACCAACTGGCCGACCTTGTCGGTGCGGGCCGTTTGCTCGAGATAGGCAGCGGCCCCGGCATCGACGCGACCTATCTGGAACAACGAGGAGTGGATGTACAGCGCTCGGATGCGAGTGGGGCGTTCGTCGAGATGATGCGTTCGGCCGGTCACGACGCCCGGTTGCTCGATATTCGCAGCAGCGACTTCGGTGGCCCCTGGCAAGCCGTACTCGCGCAAGCGGTACTACTCCATCTCGATCGCGCGCAATGCGCCGACGCGCTTCGCCGAATTCGCCAGGCCGTCGTGGCCGGAGGCATCGTCGCCTTCACGGTCAAGGAGGGCGACGGGGACCGGTGGAGCGAAGCCAAACTGGAGCTACCCCGGCACTTCACGTACTGGCGCGAAGGTCCACTACGTGCCGTACTAACAGCGGGCGGCTGGACCGTAGCGTCGGTCGACCACATTGCCGGTCGTACCGAGCCCTGGCTCTACGTCATCGCCCGCGCGGGCTAGTCGTTGAGCATCTGGACCGATGCGCTGGACTCCGCGGCGCGGATCGGACCGTACTTCGTACTCCAATCCGAACCGGAAGGCAGCGGCTGGCGACCGTTGTCCGACCGGGCAAATGAGTCCACGCTGCTGCGCGACAAGGTCGAACCGACCCGCCGCGCGATGGCAGGCAACCTCGCCCCGGAAGCGGTCGAGATTCGCGTCGCAGCGTCGATCGACTTCTTTCGCGGTGGGCGCCCGCTTGGTTTCAGTGCCGTTCACCGCGAGTTTCACCTGTCCTCCCAGGTGATCTGGGGCAACGTCGCCTCCGCCCTCCGCGGCGCCACCGCGATAATCGCCGCAAGCACTCTGGGCATTGCCGAGCACGGCTCCTCCGAGCGAGTCAGGCAGATCGTTGATCATCTGCTCAGCATTGGGTCATTTGGGCGGAACGAGACAGTTGCAGGGCCGTGAACCGGGCAGTCGTTCGGCGTTTCGTCGTAACAACTGCTGCCTGGACTACCGGCTACCCGGCCGTGGAATGTGCGGCGATTGCGTGTTGCGGCAGACATAGCCCGAGCCTCGGTCGGCGATGAATACCCGCCTCCGCTAGCGTCGAACTGGAGAGAAGGAGAGCCGAAGCGTGGATCAGCTCGCTGAGCAGTGGTACCGCCGGCGGACGAGCCGCGCGGAGGACTGGCCGCTGGAATCGCTGATC
>JBDTDN010000330.1:0-5048 GCA_039923055.1 Jatrophihabitantaceae bacterium | reverse complement strand
GCCGTGATCTGCCTGCTCGCCGAAGGACACTTACTGCTCGAGGACGTGCCTGGCACAGGCAAGACGTCGCTGGCGCGCGCCCTTGCCTCATCGCTGTCCGCCCACTGGAACCGAATCCAGTTCACACCGGACCTACTGCCGTCCGACGTCACCGGCGTCTCGATCTACAACCAGAACACGCACGAGTTCGAGTTCAAGCCCGGACCGATCTTCGCGAACGTGGTGCTGGCAGACGAGATCAACCGGGCCTCCCCCAAAACGCAGTCCGCGCTGCTGGAGGTCATGGAGGAGGGCACGCTGAGCAACGACGCCGTGGTGCATCAGATGCCCAAGCCGTTCCTGGTCGTCGCCACGCAGAACCCGATCGACATGGAGGGCACGTACATCCTGCCCGAGGCGCAACTGGACCGGTTCCTGATGAAGCTGACCGTCGGCTACCCCACTGCGGAGGCCGAGGCCTCGATCCTGCGGACCCAGAAGATGGGCTCGACAGCCGACCATTTGCAACCGGTGCTCTCGGCCTCGGACGTCCTAAACATGATTGCGGCAGTCAAGCAGGTCGAGGTGGCGCCCGCCTTGGAGCAGTACATCGTGGCGATTTCAGCGTCGACGCGCTCGATGTCCGAACTGCGTCTGGGCGTCTCCCCGCGTGGCAGCCTGGCGCTGCTGCGCGCCGCCCGTGCTGCGGCCGCCGCGGCCGGGCGCCTGTTCGTGGTACCCGAAGATGTCAAGGCGATGGCGCCGATCGTCCTGTCCCACCGCGTCATCCTGCAGCCTGAGGCAGAACTGCAGGGGCGTACCGGAGCCGAACTCATCGCCCGCGCCGTCCAGTCCGTCCCCGTGCCCCGCCCGGTCAACGCGTAGGTATCCGGGTCTGCACACTATGACAAGGATGGGACTGGGTGCGCTGCTGGCCGGGGCGCTCGCGTTGGGTCTCGGGCTCGGGCTGGGCTGGATGGCGTTCGATCTGATCGGGATCGGCCTGTTGGCGATCGTGGTCATCGGTCTGCTCACGATCATCCGTCCGTCCCGGCTCAGTATCGACCGGGCGATCCAACCCCCGCGGGTGCCCAAGGGCTCGCCCGCGATCGCCGTGCTCACCTTCGCCAACCGCGGCCGCCGGACGGTCGGGGTCACCGTGGCGAACCAACCGTTCGGCGACGTGCAGGTCCGCACGGTGATCCCGAGGATGCGCCGGGGCGAGCGCGGCATGCGTACGTACCGCCTACCCACCCGCCAGCGCGGCATCTTCGACGTCGGTCCGGTCGAGGTGACCAGGCACGACTCGTTCGACCTGTTCCGGGCCTCGCGCAAGCACGGCTCGCCCGAACGCATCTGGGTCTATCCGCGGGTGCTCGGCCTGCGCACCCTGCCGACTGGGCAGACGCGGCATCTGGAAGGACCGTCCTCGGACACATCTCCGCAGGGCAACATCACCTTCCACCGCCTGCGTGACTACGTCGTCGGCGATGATCTGCGCTTGGTGCACTGGCGCTCGTCGGCCCGGACCGGTTCCCTGGTCGTCAAACACAACGTCGACACCTCCCAGCCGTACACAGTGGTGCTGCTGGATCTGCGTCCGGACCGTTACACCGCCGAGTCCTTCGAATCAGCCGTCGATATCGCCGCGTCCGTCGTCGTCACGAACTCCGTCAACAAGGCTCCTGTCGAGTTGCGGCTCACCGACGGCACGGTGATCGGTGGGCCGCGGATGCGTGAACCCACCCCTTTGATCGACCATCTCACCGGGGTGAAGGCCGCTGATTCCGGGTCGCTGCAGACCGAACTGCTCGCGCTGCGACGCGCGCACGGCGGCACCGCGCTTGTCGTGGTCACCGGGGTGTTGGACGACGCCGACCTGCCGTTCGTCACCGTTCTTCGCCGACGATTCGACCGACTGGTCGTCGTCTCGGTCGACCCCGAACGGTCTGATCCGCTGCACTTCCCCGGCGCCAAGGTGATCGTGGCGGCCGACGCGGACGAGGTCTGCGCAGCCTGGAACGTGCAGGTACACGGATGATCCGCAAGGCCGTTCCCCTCGCACTGGTGCCGCTGTGTCTGATCGCCAGCGTGCTGGCCAGCGCCCCATGGCTGCGTTCGTTCCCGGCAAACGTGCTGGCCATACCGATCTTCGGTGCGGCTGTGCTCAGCGTGCTGATCCCGGTCGTCGTCACGCGGGTGAGCCCACGTCGGCTCTGGCTCAGTCTGGTGATCGACGTCGTCGCCTTCGTGGTGTTCGCGCTGCTGGTCGTCCTGCACGACGTCAGCGGCTTCGCTGACCTGATCGACGGTCTCTACCACGGGCCGTCGCAGGTCCTCACGTTCGCGTTGCCGTTGGTCAGCCCGCGCAGCCTGATGATCGCTCCAGTTGCGTTAACCTGGCTCGTCGGTGCGCTGGCCGGTGAGTGCATCGCTCGACGCTGGTTCACCGTGCTGCCGTACGCCGGTCTGCTAGTCGCGTTCGCGCTCGCCTATGCCGCGACGATCAGGGCCGGCGGACCGGATGCCGGGTCGGTACACCTGCGCGAGACCCTGCTCGCCGCCGGCCTGCTGGTCACGCTGCTGCTGCTTCGCGCGGCACAGGCGTGGGTACGCGAGGACGAGAACGCCGAGACAACCCAGGCGGACGGCGTACTGCCTCTGCGGGGGCTCGCGATCGGACTGGCGACCGCGGTGGTCCTGACTCTGGTCGTGGCCTTCGCAGTGCAGTCCGATGCCTTCGTCAAGGCACCGGTTACACCGCAGCGGGTGCCCGCGGTCAACGATTCCAATCCGGTCAGTCCGGTCGCCTACATCTCCGGCCTTCGACCGATCGATCAGCGCGACTCGGGCAAGGCCGTATTCACAGTGCGAACGAGCGCGGCGACGCCCGGCTACTTCCCGATCGCGAACGTCGACTACTACGACGGCGACGGTTGGTCGTTCACGCGGACGTTCCGCCCATCTGGTGGCGTCCTGCCGGCCGATCCGGACAGCGCACTTGCCGTCGGTGGACCCGCCATCACGCAGCAGTACCAGATCTCCGCGGGTCCGCTGTCCTCCGCACCGTGGATGCCGTTTCTCTACCGGCCGAACAAGGTCACCGGCATCGGGGTCAACATCGATCCGGCGAGCGGGATGATCGTCCCGACCACATCGCTCGCCGCAGGCAACCAATACACGGTTCGATCAAACAGCCCGAGCACCACCTTCGAGCAGTTGCCGACGACTGCAGGCGTGGACACGACGACACCGAGCGCCGACATCCAACTCCTGCCGGCCCTACCCGCCTCGCTCGACAAACTCGTCACCACATTCGCCGAAGAAACCGGCGTCCCGCGGTATCCCGCAGTTCCCTTCCTGCAGGCGCTCGAGCGCGACCTGCGCACCAAATACGGTCTGGTCGGAGCCGCCACGACCACCCCGACCCCCTCGGCCACAAGGACGACGACCACACCCAAATCGTCTGCGTCCAAAGCAAGGAAGACGGCGACGCCCAAGCCCACTGCGACGCCATCGGTGAGCTCGGCGCCGCCCGGTGCGCGCGCCGGCAGCACGAGCTTCGCGGATGTCCTCGCCTCGATTCTCGGCTCCGGCAACCGCACGGCATCGCCAGAGCAGTACGCGACTCTAGTGGCGCTGATCGCCCGTCAGCTGGGGGTACCGGCGCGCCTGGCGACAGGATTTCGCCTGGTCGATGCCGGGCAACAACTGCCCGCCGGAAGCTACGACGTGAGGACCGCAGAGGCATGGACCTGGGTGGAGATTCCGGTGATCGGCTCCGGATGGGTCGTCCTGGATCCCTCGCCCGGGCAGTACAACGGCGCGCGGCAACAGCCCAGCGTCGGGGTATCTGCATCGCCGCTACCAACCGTCACACCCAGCCAGGGCGCGGAGATCACCAAGGGCAACGGCGGGCATGCGATCGCGCCGAAGAGCGAGGTGCCACATCAGTCACGCACCTCCAACGCCTCACTTCTAGTGGCGATCTTGATCGGTTTGGGCCTGGTCGTGCTGCTACTGCTGTTGTTTGCGCTGCTCCGCAAACCGATGCGGGCACGGCGACGGCGGGGGGTGGCCGACCCGAGACTGGCCCTGCTCGGAGCGTGGTATGAAAGCATCGACGTGCTGGCCGAGTCGGGCCTGCCAGAACTGTCGAATCTCACTAACACGGAGATTGCCGAGCTCACGTATCACCAGTTCGGCGCGGATCCCGCGGCTCAGGCGCGCTATCTCGGCGAGCGCGCCAATGCCGTCTCCTTCAGTTCACGGGCCACTGTCCTACCGGACGAGGCGGCCGCGGCGTGGCGCGTACATCAGGACCTTCGAAAGACGGTCCATCGTGGGTTGGGTTTCCGGGGCCGGGTCGCCGCTGAACTGCGCTATCACCGCAATCTTGTACCGCACGCGAGAGCCAGTCCGGAGTCTTGGGCGAGCGATGCCGCCGCGACAGCGACGGCTGCGCGAAGCAGGTCCCGACAACACCGTCTGGGCCGATTGACGCGGTTGGTTCGGCGCCCGCCGATGGCCAAGCGGGGCCGGCACTGACCGGTCAACCGTTGGCGAGGGCCAGCGCGCGCAATCGGTAGGCATCCAGCAATGCGTGGATGTGCGGTAGCTCGCCGGCGAGCCGACGCGTTGCGGGCAGTTCGACCGCTCCCATCGGCGTTCGCGCCACCAGCACCCCGCGGGCGTCCGGGCCGGATGCACCGTCCGGGAAGTGCGGTTCGAAGCCACTCACGTCCGTCCATGGCAGCCGCTCGCGTCGCATACCACTGCGCAACACGAGTTCCTGGTCGTCCACCCGCAGGGAACCGAAACCGGCTCGGAGCGTCAACTTTGGTCGCAGCGACGTTGGATCGATTGCCAGGTCGCCGATGAATTGAGCTGTGGCGACAACCGGTGCGGTGGCCCGCACCGCCCAGGTAGGGACAGTGGGCACTGTCGGTGCGTTGGGCACGGTGGGCACATTCGCAACGGTGGGCGCATTCGGCACCGTCGGTGCGTTGGGCACGGTGGGCGCATTTGGAACATGCCCAAGTTCGGGTTGGGTCGCGGTGGGCGGGATC
>JBDTDN010000329.1:0-6600 GCA_039923055.1 Jatrophihabitantaceae bacterium | reverse complement strand
GCTGGGTGCTGTACTTGCCAATCCTGGACATTCTCAAACACCCGTACTGTTCGGTCCCGGCCCGCTACCGGTATACGCCGACGGGGACGACCGAGTGCGTTCTTACGTACAACGGTGTGCTGGACGGATTCACCGCGCGGTTGAAGGTCTCGGTCATCGCCGGTGCTGTGCTGACCGGGCCGGTATGGCTCTACCAGATCTGGAGTTTCATCACGCCCGGGCTGCGTAAGAAGGAGCGCAAGTACACGTTGACGTTCATCTTGGCGTCGACACTGCTGTTCATCGCGGGGATGGCCTTGGCGTATGTCGTCCTGTCGACCGGGTTGAACGCGCTACTTCGGGCGGCTGGATCGGGCACCCAAGCGATCCTTGACGTGAACAGCTACCTGTCGTTCGTCACGCTGATGATGGTCGTGTTCGGTGCCGCATTCGAATTGCCGCTGCTGGTGGTGATGGCCAACCTTGCCGGGGCGATCTCGGGCAAATCGCTGAAGAAGACGCAGCGACTGGCAGTCTTCCTGATCTTCGTGTTCGCCGCGGTCACGACTCCGAGCACCGATCCGTTCACGATGTGCGCGATGGCGGTACCGATGGTCGTGCTGTACGAGGCGGCAGTTCTGTTCGCGATCGTCCACGACAAGCGCAAAGCACGGCGGCTCGCCGCCGAACGGCAACTCGCCCACTTGGACGACCTGGAGCCGTCCACGATCGACGCGATCCCCGAACCCCTGCTGGCCGCAGATGACTCCTGGTCCGAGACGACGTGAGCTTCGCCCAATTTCGCGGGCAATTCTCGTTCGCGTTGGATGACTTTCAGGTCACCGCCTGCCAGGCGCTTCAGGACGGTTACGCGGTCCTGGTGTGCGCGCCCACCGGATCTGGTAAGACCGTCGTGGGCGAGTTCGCCGTGCACCTGGCCCTTGCCGCAGGTGAGAAATGTTTCTACACGACGCCGATCAAGGCGCTGTCGAACCAGAAGTACAACGACCTCGTCGCCCGCTTCGGCGCTGACCGTGTAGGCCTGCTGACTGGCGACAACTCGGTCAATGGCAACGCGCCGATCGTGGTGATGACCACGGAGGTCCTGCGCAACATGCTCTATGTCGGCAGCGACGCCCTTGCCGGGTTGGGCTATGTCGTTATGGACGAGGTGCATTACCTCGGCGACCGGTTTCGTGGCGCGGTCTGGGAGGAAGTGATCATCCACCTGCCCGCGGCTGTCCGTCTCGTCTCCTTGTCGGCCACCGTTTCCAATGCCGAGGAGTTCGGCGAATGGTTGATCTCCGTACGTGGGCACACCAAGGTAGTCGTGCACGAGCAGCGGCCGGTGCCGTTGTCCCAGCACCTGCTGGTCGGCACCAGGCTGTTCGACCTGTTCGGCACCCAGAGTGATGGTGCGGCCAAAACCACGCTCGATCCGGCACTGATGCGCTACCTCAACGATCGGGTGCAGCAACAGCGCAGGCCCAGCCGTGGGTGGCGTCCGCCGTACCGGCCCGACGTGATCACTGCGCTGGACAACGATGGACTGTTGCCGGTCATCACGTTCATCTTCAGTCGAGCGGGCTGCGACGCTGCCGTACAGCAGTGCGTTCGTTCCGGGCTGAGGTTGACGAACGAGAGTGAGCAGGCGCGCATCGAAGCTGTCATCGAAGCCAGGATCGCCTCGGTCGCGGCCGAAGACCTCGACGTGCTCGGGTATTGGGATTGGCGTGCCGGCCTGCTACGGGGCACCGCGGCCCATCACGCCGGCATGGTCCCGGTGTTCAAGCAGACGGTCGAGGAATTGTTCGTGCAGGGGTTGGTGCGAGCCGTGTTCGCGACCGAGACGCTAGCCCTCGGGATCAACATGCCGGCCCGCACCGTGGTACTGGAACGTCTGACGAAGTTCAACGGGCAGAGCCATGCCGATCTGACGGCAGGGGAGTACACGCAACTGACCGGGCGCGCGGGCCGCCGGGGCATCGATGTGGAGGGACACGCGGTCGTGCTTTGGACGCCGGAGGTTGAGCCTGGTCGGGTCGCCGGGCTCGCCTCCACCCGGACATATCCGTTGCGGTCCTCGTTCCGGCCGTCGTACAACATGGCCGTCAACCTGGTCGGGCAGATGGGCCAGGTGGCGGCACGCGAACTGCTCGAGTCGTCCTTCGCACAGTTCCAGGCCGATCGTGGGACCCACGGCATCGCTGCGCAGATCAGGCGCAATGCGATAGCGCTCGCAGAACACAAGAAGCAACTGATCTGCGATCGGGGGGACTTCACCGAGTACGCGGCGTTGCGTCGCAAACTCGGTGACCGTGAGGCGCAACTGTCCCGTGAAAAGGCACGCACGCGCACCGTCGACGTCATCCAATCGCTGGAAGCACTCACCGTCGGCGACGTCATCCGCGTGCCGTCCGGTCGGCGGGCCGGCCTGGCTGTCGTTCTCGATCCTGGTGTGCCCCCCGGCAAGCGGGCAGACCCCCACTCCGGCACCGATCCGCGTCCGCTCGTGGTGACCGAGGCGAGATGGGGTGGACGGCTGTCGATGGTCGACTTCCCGACCGCAGTCGATGTTCTCGGCCACGTGCGGATACCCAAGCAGGTCAGCTACCGGTCTCCGCAGGATCGCCGGGATCTGGCGGCCAGGGTGCGTGAGCTGAACCTGCCACCGGCCGAACCGGTCACACGGCGCGGCGGCGCCGACGACGACGAACTCGTCCGGTTGCGAACTGCGCTGCGAACCCATCCGTGCCATGCCTGCCCCGACCGCGAACTGCATGCGCGGTGGGGAGAGCGTTACACCCGACTGGTCAAGGAGAACGACGGCCTGCAACACCGTATCGACGGTCGGACAGGCTCGCTCGGTCGTACCTTTGATCGGATCTGCGAGTTGCTCCAACGGCGCGGCTACCTCGCTGAAGAGCGGACGACGCCGGCCGGTCGTCAACTTGCGCGAATCTGGTCCGAGTCCGATCTGGTCGTCGCAGAATGTCTGCGTACCGGCGCGTGGGACGGACTGTCGTCGCCGGAACTCGCTGCGGTCGTCTCGAGCGTGGTGTACGAACCTCGCCGCGAGGAGTACCTCGTCGAACGCATGCCATCGGCAGAGGTTCACCGCGCACTTGCCGCGACTAGAGCGGTGTGGGCCCAGATCGTCGCCCAGGAGGATGACTTGGGCCTGCCGAAGACCCGCGAGCCACAATTGGGCTTCGTCTGGCCCGTCTTCCGGTGGGCGAGCGGATCGCGGCTGGACACGGCGATCGCGGCGACTGTCGAGACCGGCGCGGAGATGCCCGCGGGTGATTTCATCCGCTGGTGCAAGCAGATCCTGGACCTGCTCGAGCAACTCGCGGCCGCGCCGATCCCGGCGCGGGCAGCAGCCCAGGCGATCCGTCGCGGGGTTGTCGCGCAGAACGTGATGAGCTGACCGCGCCTAAATATGCCGTCCGCTCACTACGCGCCAGCGATATCAGGCATAGTGTCCGCAACGACAATCTCGACTCGAAGAGGTGCCGCGATGACCGATCCGACAAATCCAGAGCAGCCGGCTGCGTGGTCCCCACCGACGTACCCGCCGCCACCTGCTTCAGCCGACGAAGACGCCGAGTCGGCGGCTGCTCGGCCAACGCCTGGACAAGCACCGCAGCCGCAGCAGTGGGAGCAGCCGGCGCCGGCGCAGAACCCGGCACCGCAGCCGCAGCAGTGGGAGCAGCCGGCACCGGCGCAGAACCCGGCACCGCAGCCGCAGCAGTGGGAGCAGCCGGCACCGGCGCAGAACCCGGCACCGCAGCCACAGCAGTGGGAGCAGCCGGCAGCGCAACCGCAGCAATACCAACCCGGTGCGTACGGCCAGCAGGAGTACCAGCAGCCGGGTTACGCGCAGCCCACCTACCAACAGCCGGCGTACGGCCAGCAGGACTATCAACAGCCTGGATACGCACAACAGGGCTACCAGCAACCGGGGTATGGCCAGCCGGCTTATGCGCAGCAGGGCTACCAGCAACAGAGCTACGCCGCTGCCGGCCCCTACGGCGCCGGTAGCCCGGCGAAGAAGGGTAAGGGTCTGCTCTGGTCGGTAGTCGGCGTGGTGATCGTGATCGTCGCTGCCGTGCTGGTCACCGGCTTCATCACCCCGGGGTTCTTCAAGACCACGAACCTGAGCCACTCGGCCGTGCAGACCTACATCGCCAACACGTACACCACAAAGAACATCAACTGCAACAACGGTAAGGACGTCGAGGTCAAGAGCGGCGCCACCTTCACCTGCGTTGATACCGATGGGACGACGTACACGGTGAAACTGCTCGACGACAAGGGCAAGTACAGCGTCAGTAAGAACTGACCGCCGCCCCGATAGCCTTCTGGATCCGGCGTACAGACGACTCGATGCCGAGCGCGCTCACCAACGCGGTGAGCGCCTCGGCATCGTGCGTCTGCACCGAGAGTGTCCCGTCGATCACAGGGACCGGCGCGTCGGTGCGGCCTCGAACCGCGGCTGGTGCCACAGCCAGATAGTCGGCGGCGGCAAGCACCTTGCCGGCAGCGCCAGCCGGGAATCCGTCCGCGCCAGCCTGTGCCGCGGCAAGGATGGACTCGATCGCCCCGAAGCGGTTGACCAGTGCGGCCGAGGTCTTCTCGCCGACCCCCGCGACGCCTGGCAGCCCGTCGCTCGGATCGCCGCGCAGTACGGCGAAATCTGCGTAGAACTCTGCGGGCACGCCGTACTTCTCCCGCACACCGTCGGCATCCAGAGCGGCGAGCTTCGCGATGCCCTTGCCGGTGTACAGGATTGTGATGCGGTCGGTGGCCAGTGCCATCAGGTCGCGGTCACCGGTCACGACCTCGACCGGGGCCGACTCGCGCGCTGCGATCGTCGCGATCACGTCGTCGGCCTCGAATCCCTCGGCACCGGCCGTCGCCAGCCCGAGGGCAGCCAGCACGTCGAGCAGCAACGGCACTTGTGGCGAGAGCGTGTCCGGTACGTCCTCCGCCCCGTCCGCGGCGACGCGGTGAGCCTTGTACGTCGGGATCAATTCGACACGGAACGCCGGGCGCCAGTCCAGGTCCAGGCAGGCGATGTATCGGCCGGGCCGGCGCCGCTCGATCAGCGTCGCGCTCATGTCCAGGAAGCCGCGAATGGCGTTCACCGGCCGGCCGTCAGGCGCGGTCACCGACTCCGGGACGCCGTAGAACGCGCGGAAGTACAGGCCGGCGGCATCGATCAGCATCAGCGTCACTGGACTACCTTCAATCGGGCAGTGTGGCCCGCGAAGCGGGGGAGAGCGTTTACTCCGGTTCTCATGCTGGTCAGTAAAGCGAACGGCTCGGATCGGTGCTGCCCCGGATGACCAGTTCGGTCGGCAGCACCGTCGCCTGGGTCGACGCCGAGGCACCGACATCATGAGCAGCAACCGCTTGGAGCAGCCGGGACGTCACGTCCAGCGACTGGGCCGCGACCGGCTGGCGGACGGTGGACAGGTCCATGAGCTCGGCGTGGCGGTGATCGTCGAACCCGATCACTGCAACGTCCTCAGGTACCCGCAGCCCGGTGCGCCGGATCTCGCGCAGCGCGCCGAAGGCCATCTCGTCGCTCTCGGCAAAGATCGCGGTCGGACGATCGTCGAGGGCCAGAAGCTGCCGGGTCGCGCCGGCACCGCCGTCGACGGTGAAGTAACCGAGGACCTCGAGCGCCGGATCTGGCTCGATCCCAGCGCCCGCCAGCGCTTCGTGGTAGCCGTGCAAGCGATGGAGCGGTGGAGTGAACCGCATCGGGTCGTCAGTGTCGCCACCGATCAGCGCGATCCGCTGATGCCCCATCGTGAGTAGGTGCTCGACAGCCGACCGGGCCCCTGCCACGTCGTCGATGCGACAGGACAGGAAGCCGGGACGGTCCAGTCCGAGCAGCCCGACCTGACACTTCAGGGCCGACAGCGCGTCGAACTCGTCGTCGGCAAGGGCAAGACTGGCGATCAGGACTGCATCGACGCGTTTGCGGATGGGCATGACATCGAAGAACGTTTCCCGGCCCGCCTCATTACCGAGGTTGTACAGCAGCAGATCGAAGCCCGCCTGTCGCAAGGCGCTCTCGGCGGTGTCGATGACCTCAGCGAAGAACCACCTGTTGACGAACGGGACGACCACCCCGACCGTCGAGGTCCGGCCGCTGGCCAATCGGGCGGCGAACGGTGAGGCGACGTAGTCCAACTCGGCGGCCGCGTTCAACACCCGGCTACGGGTCGATGTGGCAACATCCGGCAGTCCGCGCAACGCCCTGGATACGGTTGCGATCGAGACACCCGCCAGGCGGGCGACGTCTTCGATACTTGCGGCCACCCTGTAAACGCTACCGCCGGTCGCTGGCAGACTCATCCCGTGCGCACTCTCTACCGCAATGGCCGGATCTACAGCGCAGCCGTACATGAGGCGAGCGCGCTGCTCGTCGAGGACGCCACGATTACCTGGATCGGGCAAGAGGATGGGATCGAACAGCACGCCGCGGTCCGCACGATCGACCTTGTCGGTGCATTCGTGACACCGGCCTTCGTCGATGCGCACGTTCACGTGACCGAGACGGGGCTGGCCCTGACCGGCCTGGATCTGAGCGGCGCCGACTCGCTG
>JBDTDN010000328.1:0-3607 GCA_039923055.1 Jatrophihabitantaceae bacterium | reverse complement strand
GCAGCACCTTTGAGCCGCGCCGCACCGTCACATCGACGAACTGCAGCACCGCGTCAGGATTGATCTCGACCACTCGCCCATCCAACCGCACCGGGCGATCGGATGGGACGGGCGTATCGATCAATCGGCCGGACCCTGCACCAAGATGGCGGCCGCGTGGTGGGTTTGTCCGGATGCGTCCGTCCAGGTGATCTGTACCTGCGCACCCGGGCGGTAGGCCTTCAGCGCCTGCTGCAGACCTGTCGCGGTCGTGACCGGGGTGCTGCCGACGGCGGTGATCGTGTCACCGCCGGTGAGGCCGGTCAGGTCGGCCGGCCCGCCCGCGACCACCTGCTCGACGAGCGGGGTCGTCGCTGACGCTGAGAGCAAGACGCCGAGGAACGCCGGATAGCCGAGGTGCACGGTGCTCGACGCGACGCCTGCTTCAATCGTGGCCGCAACGTGCTCGGCGGTGTCGATCGTGATCGCGTAACCGGCGATCGTGCTGCCGTCCCGGGCGCTCTGCGCGGCAGTGTCCATCCCGATGATTGCGCCCGACGAACTGTACAGCGGACCGCCGGAATCGCCCGCCTGGATAGGGGCATTCGTCTGGATCAGACCGGTGAGCTTCTCCGGGTTCGACCCGTCGTCGTCGGTCGCAGTGATCGACTGGCCCAACGCAGAGATTGTGCCCTTGGCCGCGCTGGGTGTGCCGCCGGTGCCACCTGCATTACCGACCCCGGTAACCGAATTGCCGACTGCCGCTGCTCCCGCGCTGCCGAAGTTCGCAGTCTGTAGACCCGAGGCGTTCTGCAACTGGATGACGGCGACATCCTGCGTCGGATCGGTGCCGACGACCGTCGCGGTGTACGTCGCGCCGGTGGAGACCACGGTGACCGACAGGCTGGTCGCGCCGTTGACGACGTGGTTGTTCGTCAGGATCTCGCCGCTGGAGGTCAACACCATCCCGGTGCCGGCGGCGCGCGCGTTTTGGTAGGTCAGCACAGTGTTGATGTCGACAACGCCGACCGACTGCGCCGCGGTGGCCGAGGTCGTCGCGTCCGTGGTCTGTGGAGTACCGGCGCTCGAACCGCCGCCGCTTCCGCCCGAGTCGGAGCCGCTTCCACCGTGAGATCCGTCGCCGCCGGCACCGCCATAGCCGTAACCGCCATAGCCCCATCCACTGCCGCTGCTCGAACCGTTGCCAGTTCCGTTCGTCGAGCCATTGACCGTCGACCCGCCGGCAGCCAGCGCCGCCGTGCCGGATCCGAGCACCGTCCTGGTGTGCGGCACTAACACGGTCACACCCGCGATAACGCCTGCCGCCACGACCGCTCCTACCCAGGCGATGACCATGGCGCGGCGGCGACCGGTGCGCGAGGTCGTCGCCACCGGCTGCGGCATGGGAGCCGGTCCGTACCAGTACTGCGGCTGTTCTGGGTACATATCGCGATTCACCTCCGCCGTCGGCGGGATCTCCGTCGACGTCTGTTCCGAGGTAACGCCACAAGTTCTTCCCTGGGCTGAGCGACCGCACTGCATCAGCTGAGAATCGGCGGTTGGTTACAGTCACCGGCAATGCTTCCCGAAGAACTCAACGCCGCTCTCGCTGCCCGCCTGGATCGCGCCTGGCCCGGCAGCCCTTTTCCGCTGGGCGCGCACTGGGACGGCGACGGCGTGAACTTCGCGTTGTGGTCAAGTACCGCAACGGCCGTGGACGTCTGCCTGTTCGACGACGCGGGCAACCAGACGAGCATCCCCCTGGACGAGCAGACCTTCCACGTCTGGCACGGCTACCTGCCGGGCGTCGGCCCTGGCCAGCGGTACGGGTTCCGCGTCGACGGTCCGCACGACCCTAGCCGCGGTCTGATTCACAATCGAGCCAAACTGCTGGTCGATCCGTATGCACGCGCGATCGAGGGCGAATTCGTCGACCACCCAGCCGTCTACGCGGACAACGACGACGACTCCGCACCACACGTGCCCCGTTCGGTGATCATCCACGACGCATACCCGTGGGGCGACGACCATCGGCCGAAAGTGCCGTGGGAAGAAACGGTGATCTACGAACTGCACCTGCGCGGCTTCACCCAGCAGCTTCCGGCGATTCCGGCCGAACTGCGTGGCACCTACGGCGGGTTGGCGCACCCGGCCGCGATCGAGCACCTGACCGGCCTGGGGATCACTGCCGTCGAATTGATGCCAATCCACCAGTTCGTGACCGAACCATCGGTCCAGCACCGCGGGATGCACAACTACTGGGGCTACAACTCGATCGGATTCTTCGCCCCTCACGAGGCTTATGCATCGCGCAAGGGCAACCACGTGCGCGAGTTCAAGTCGATGGTCCGCGCCCTACACCAAGCGGGGATCGAAGTCATCCTGGACGTGGTCTACAACCACACCGCCGAGGGCGAGCCGGACGGTCCGGTGCTGAGCTTTCGCGGCATCGACAATGGCGCGTACTACCGGTTGGACGCGGCCGATCCGGCCAAATACGTCGACTACACAGGGTGCGGAAACACCTTCGACCCGCGCCGGCCCTTTCCGCTGCAGGTGATCACCGACTCGCTGCGGTACTGGATCACCGAAATGCACGTGGACGGCTTCCGGTTCGACCTGGCCTCGGCGCTGGCGCGGTCGCTGCACGACGTCGACAAACTCTCCAGCTTCTTCGACACAATTCACCAGGATCCTGTTATTTCACAGGCGAAACTTATCGCCGAACCTTGGGATGTTGGCGCCGGCGGCTATCAGGTCGGAGAGTTCCCGCCGCTCTGGACGGAGTGGAACGGCAAGTACCGGGACACGGTGCGCTCGTTCTGGGCAACCGGTTCGGGCGGCGTCCGCGACCTCGCCTACCGGCTGAGCGGCTCCTCGGACCTGTACGGCGACAAGGAGGGCGCACCCGGTGATGGCGGGCGGCTGCCCATCGCATCGATCAACTTCGTCACTGCTCATGACGGTTTCACGATGCGCGATCTGGTCTCCTACGAGTACAAGCGCAACCAGGCGAACGGTGAGGACAACCGCGACGGCACCGACGACAACAGGTCCTACAACTGCGGCCACGAAGGTGATCCCGCACCTCACGAGGTGGCAGCGCTGCGGCTGCGCCAGGTCCGGAACCTGCTCACCACGTTGCTGCTGTCGACCGGTGCCCCGATGCTGGTGGCCGGCGACGAACGCTGGCGGACCCAGGGTGGCAACAACAATCCGTACGTCCAGGACAACCCGACGTCGTGGATCGATTGGACCGATTCCGCCGAAGCAGCAGACCTGCTCGCGCTCTCGCGACGACTGCTCGCCCTGCGCCGCACGTCCCCGGTGCTGCGCCAGCGGGCCTTCTTCGAGGGTCGACCCGTCCCGGGGGGCGATCTGTGCAAGGACCTGGCGTGGTTCCATCCGGGCGGGCGCGAACTGGGTGACGGTGACTGGTTCGACACCGGACTACGTACGATCGGCATGTACCTGGACGGGCGCGGGCTTCGACACCGGGACGCTCGCGGTCAGGTGATCATCGACGACTCGTACCTGCTGATCCTGCACTCCGGTGACGACGCCTCCACCTTCGAACTTCCCGGGATGCCCTGGGCAACCGGCTACCACCCAGTCATCGACACCAATC
>JBDTDN010000327.1:0-2522 GCA_039923055.1 Jatrophihabitantaceae bacterium | reverse complement strand
GAAAAGCACCTGCTCCAATTCGACCACCCGCTGGATGTCCCACCAGCGCAGCGGCTGCACCACAACTCCGAGATCGGATCGCAGGCCAGTCATCGCGTACTCACCGCGCCGAGCACCGACTTGGCCGCGCCGGGCTCGGTGGCGTCCGGCCGGCGCAGGTACAACGGGCTCAGCGGGCCGGGCACCACTTCGGTGACCAACTCGCGATACACCTGCTCAACGAGTCCGCGGGAGATCTGCCGGTCCAGCGGGCGGATCGGCAGGTCGACATGTCCGGCCAGCAGTTCCG
Source organism: Jatrophihabitantaceae bacterium (assembly GCA_039923055.1). Lineage (GTDB taxonomy): Bacteria > Actinomycetota > Actinomycetes > Mycobacteriales > Jatrophihabitantaceae > DASXYU01. The sequence goes on along the minus strand of JBDTDN010000327.1, from coordinate 2,233 downwards.
CACCGGCTCCCGTCATCCACCGCAGATCATTCGACCCGCCGTCCGATGCCTGCTCGGCCAGTAGCGCGGGCAGCGCTGCCGGGGCAATCACCAGCGGCCCGAACCGGCGCGCGCCACACTCGTCGTAACCCGACACGTATACCTCGCGCCGCCGGGCGTCGGAGACCACCAGGAAGCCCCAGGCGCTGCCCATCGCATTGGCCACGCCGTCGTGGCTGGGCACACCGTGCACCGGGATCCCGAGCGCGTCACCCAGAGCGGCGGCGGTGGCCATACCGACGCGCAGGCCCGTGAAGGGCCCCGGCCCGATGCCGACCACCACCGCCCCCAGCTCGCCGATCCGGTGCCCTGCTTCGGCCAGCGCGGCAGTCACCAGCGGCATCAGATGCTCGGCGTGGCCGAAGGAATCGGTGACAGAACATTCGGCCAGCACCGTGCACGGGTCGCCGGAGAATTTCGACAACCAGCTCGCCGGCGGATCGAAACCCAGCGCCGCTGCCTCGGCCTCGATGCCCGCAGCGATCTCGTGCGGACGCTTCAGCCGCACCACGCCAGCAGTGACGGTAGGTGTCGAGGTATCGATGGCGAGCACGAGCACGGTGACTCATGCTACGGCGCTATCGCCAGCAGCCTCGCTGGCCGGGGCCGATAGAGGCCGCTCCTAATAGGGGCCGCTGCCGATAGGGGCCGCTCCTATTAGGGTCAGCGTGGGCGGCAGTCGCCCGGCACCGGACGATCAGAAGGACCGGAAGAGCAGTGGTCAATCGGGTCACCCTCGTCGATGTGGCGGCGCTGGCCGGCGTGTCGCTGGCCACCGCCTCCCGCGCGCTGAACGGTTCTCCTGGCCGGACCGTTCGAACGGACTTGGCTGAACGGGTGCTGCGGGCGGCTACCGAACTGGGCTATTCGGCCGATGCGAACGCCCAGGCGATGGCCCGCGGCACTACCATGACGGTCGGCCTCGTGGTACACGACATCGCCGACCCGTACGCGGCCGCCATCGCCTCCGGCGTGATGGCAGCCGCGGCCGCGCGGGGCCTGATCGTCACCATCGCCTCCACACTGTCCGACGCCGCGGCCGAGATCCGGCACGTGCAGGCACTCCGCCGGCAACGGGCCAGCGCCGTGATCCTGACCGGGTCCAGGTTCGCCGATGAGGCGGCGACCGCCGCGCTTGCCGAGCAACTCGCCGCAATCACGGCCGGCGGCGGGCATGTCGCGGCGATCGGCCAGGACCGCCTCGGCGTCGCCACAGTGGCCATCGACAACGTCGGCGGCGCCAGCAAGCTGGCCACCGTGCTGCACACCCTGGGCTATCGCACCTTCGCCGTGCTGGCCGGCCCCGAGCAGCTGCTGACGAGCGAGGATCGACTGGCCGGGTTCCGCGACGGGCTGGCCTCGTGCGGCCTGCAGCTGCCGCCGGAGAACATCGTCGGCACCCAGTTCACCCGGGACGGCGGGTATGTTGCCATGACGGAGTTGCTGGACCGAGATCTGGATGTGCAGGCGGTATTTGCGGTCAATGACGTGATGGCGGTCGGGGCGATGGCGGCGCTGCGCGAGCAGGGGCACCGGCTGCCGCAGGACATCGCGCTGGCCGGGTTCGACGACATCACCACGCTGCGGGACGTGCGGCCATCGCTGACCACTGTCCGCATTCCGCTGGTGGACATCGGCCGTCAGGCGCTGGAGTTGGCGCTCGACTCGGCGGCGTCGGCGGCGCCCCAGGTCGTGATGGTGTCGGGGGACGTTGTGGTGCGAGCCAGCACTCCCGCACGCCCGCGGTTGTCTGCCGATGCGGATGAGTAATACTCGACAGTATTACCTGGTGCTATGGTCGAAACATGCGAGTGACGAGTAAGGGACAGGTGACCATCCCGAAGGACGTGCGGCGCCGCCTCGGTGTCGAGCCTGGCAGCGAGGTCGACTTCGTGGTTGACGACGAGGCCATCCGGCTGGTCCGGCGTGCCGAAACAGGCGGAGCCGCCCTCGTCGGGCGCATGGGTGGGCATCGCCTGAGGATGACCACCGACGAGATCATGGCGCTGACTCGCGGCGAGTCCTGAACCGTGACATTCGGGACGTTGGTGGATTCCAACGTGCTCCTCGACGTTTTCACCGACGACCCACGATGGCGCGAGTGGTCCGCCGAGCATCTCGCGCGCGCATTCGACTCCGGATCTGTCGCGATCAACCCGCTGATCTTCGCCGAACTCTCGGTAGGGTTCGACCG
>JBDTDN010000326.1:0-4285 GCA_039923055.1 Jatrophihabitantaceae bacterium | reverse complement strand
CAGCACCTGCTTCGAGGTGGCCGGTCATCTCGGTTGGACCCGGCACAAGCGCACGCTGGCCGAATTGGACCTGTTCAATCAGATCCTCGCCGTGAACGAGACGCTGGCGCATCTGGAAGTCCTGCGCGAGCGCGGCTGGCTGACCAGCACCGTCGACGACGGCGTGGAGCACTTCACCCGCGCCTAAGGATCAAACAGCACCGACGACGGCGGCAACACGCCCGGCGATCTCATCGGCGTGCGCCTGCGTCGACGCCTCCACCATCACCCGGACTAGCTGCTCGGTTCCGGACGGCCGCAGCAGGATCCGGCCGGCATCGCCCAGTTCTGCCTCCGCCTGCAAGACGGCACTGACCACGGCAGGCGAACACGCCACGAGAGTCTTGTCGAGTACGCGAACGTTTACCAGCGTCTGTGGCAGGCGTTGGACGACAGCGGCGAGTTCGCTCAGCTTCGAGCGGGTCTGCGCCAGCCGGCTCATCAGGTGCACCGCCGTGAGCAGGCCGTCGCCGGTGGTCGCGGCGTCGGTGAATACGACGTGCCCGCTCTGTTCGCCACCCAAACTGAGATTCTTTGCGCGCAGCGCCTCTAGCACGTAGCGATCACCGACGGCAGTCGTGATCACCTCGATGCCGGCGTCGCGCATCGCGTGATGGAAACCTAGATTGCTCATGACTGTCGCTACGACGGTGTTCTGCCGCAACTGGCCGGCATCACGCAGCGCCAGCGCACAGACTGCGAGAATCTGGTCCCCGTCGACGATCTCGCCCGACTCATCCACCGCAAGACACCGATCTGCATCACCGTCGTGCGCAATGCCGAGATCGGCACCGGAGTCGCGCACCGCTTCGATCAATCCCGTCATATGCGTGGAGCCGACGCCGTCGTTGATGTTCAGCCCGTCCGGCTCGGTGGCCAGCTCGGTGACCCTGGCTCCGGCACGTCGATACAACTCGGGAGCCACCGCCGAAGCAGCCCCATGCGCGCAGTCCACCACCACGTGCACACCGTCGAGCCGAACCGGCAGCGCGGCCAGCAGGTGCGTGAGATACCGCTCGGGGGCGTCGGCCGCGCTCCGCACCCGCCCGATCGCGGCACCGGTGGGTCGCATCACTGGGCCCGCTGTGACAGCCGCCTCGATCTCGGCCTCAAGGTCGTCAGCAAGTTTGTGACCACCACGCGCGAATAGTTTGATGCCGTTGTCCGGCATCGGGTTGTGTGATGCGGAAAGGACAATTCCCAGATCGGCGTCGTAGGCCGCCGTCAGGAATGCGACGGCTGGCGTCGGCAGTACGCCTACCAGCAGGACATCGGCACCGGCGGCGGCCAGCCCGGCAACGACCGCGGCCTCCAGCATCTCGCCCGAGGCGCGCGGGTCGCGTCCGACGACGGCAACCGGGCGGCGTGCCACTCCCCCAACGGTGCTGGCTTTGCTGCCGGGGACATTCCCAAGGTGCGCTACCAGTACCCGAGCTGCGGCGCTTGCGACAGCGAGCGCCAGCTCGGGCGTCAAGTCGGCATTGGCGAGGCCACGGACTCCGTCAGTGCCGAACAGTTTCATCGCTGGCCACGAATCGCTATCCCGACCACTCGCTCCGCTCGGGCCGGTCCATCGGTCCGCCCCTCGCTCCGCTCGGCTCGCGCCGCGGCCAGCGAACTCTTCGCGCAAGCGCTCATCGCGCTTTTAGCGCTTGGAGTACTGCGGCGCCTTACGGGCCTTCTTCAGGCCGTACTTCTTGCGCTCCTTGACCCGCGGGTCACGAGTGAGGAAACCTGCCTTCTTCAGCGCCGGCCGGTCATCGGGCTCCAGCACGATCAGCGCACGGGAGATGCCCAGACGAAGCGCGCCGGCCTGGCCGGTGATCCCGCCGCCGATGAGGGAGGCGAGCACGTCGTACTGACCGTCCTTCTCCAAGGTAACGAACGGCTCACGGATGAGCTGCTGGTGCACCTTGTTGGGGAAGTAGTTCTCCAAGGTGCGCCCGTTGAGGGTGAAGTTGCCGGTGCCCGGGATGAGACGGACACGGACGATGGCCTCCTTGCGGCGGCCGACAATCGGGGCGTTGGGGCTCTTCGTCACTGGGCAACCTGCTTGATCTCGAACGGCTGGGGCTTCTGCGCGGCGTGCGGATGATCCGGGCCGCCGTAGACCTTGAGCTTCTTCAACTGTGCACGGCCGAGCGTGGTTTTGGGCAGCATGCCCTTGACCGCCAGCTCAATGACGCGCTCAGGCTTGGTGTCCAGCAGTTCACCGACGGTGCGCTTGGACAGACCACCCGGGTAACCGGAATGGCGGTAACGGAACTCATCGCGCTTGGCGCCAGAGACGGCAACCTTCGACGCGTTGATGATGACGACAAAATCTCCAACGTCGACGTGCAGCGCGAACTGCGGCTTGTGCTTGCCACGCAACAGGGTCGCGGCCTGGCTCGCCAGGCGGCCCAGCACGACGTCGTTGGCGTCAATGACGTGCCAGACGCGGTCGACCTCGCCGGGCTTGGGGGTATAGGTGCCCACTGTCCACTCTCTATCGGTCTTCACACCGTCCAAGACGGTGCCCCCGCGGTCTCTGCGAACAGCTGACCCCGGGGCATGGCCTGCGCGCCCGGGAGATCCCAAGCACATCGACGAACTTTACCTGCCGTTGGGCGGCAGGACCAAATCGCCCAGCATCACCTGAGTTGCGCCACCGGTCGGCATCGGGAGTCGTTACCGTAGTCACCATGAGCAGACGGCGCAGGCGACCTGTGGATCGGTCCGCCTACGCCGGATGGATCCCGCTCGCCTGCATCATGGCCGCGATCTGCCTCGTCGCCATCTCGGCAATCGTGTGGGTGACCTCGCCGAACTGGGGCCTGCACAACGCCATCGCACCCTCACGCGACGTCGGCGTGATCCCGACTGTGCCGAGCAAGCCGTCGCCGCTGATCACACCCGACCGGATCGAAATTCCCAAGATCGGCACCGACGCCGCCGTCTTCGCAATCCCCACTGCGGCGGACGGCGCGCTTGACCCGCCGATCGATCCACGGCAGGTCGGCTGGTGGGACGGTGGCGTGCGACCCGGATCGCCCAAGGGAACCGCGATCATCACCAGCCACATCAACTACGCCGGTGTTGCCGGCGCACTTGCGCGGATCGGGCTGCTCAATCCCGGCGACGCCGTGTACATCTACGGCATCAACGCCGCTAAGACGGTGAAGGCCAAATACACCATCACCGGCGTGCGTTCGTACTACAAGACCGCCTTGCCGTACAAGGAGATCTTCGACCAGAAGAGCGTCGGACGAGTAGCCCTGGTGACGTGCGGCGGCCCCTTCGACCAGGCGACCGGAAACTACCTGGAGAACATCGTCGTCTTCGCCGTTCCGGCTTGATCACCGAGCGCGGTCAACACGCGTCTCGTCGAAGACCGGCTCGACCGACTCGTACACCAAGCCGTCCGTTCCGAAGATCAGGAACCGGTCCATCGACCGTGCGAACCACCGGTCGTGCGTCACCGCGAGCACCGTTCCTTCGAAGGCCTCCAGCGCCTGTTCCAACGCCTCGGCACTGAGCATGTCCAGGTTGTCGGTCGGCTCGTCCAGCAGCAACAGCGTGGCGCCGGACAGTTCGAGCAGCAGAATCTGGAACCGCGCCTGCTGACCGCCCGAGAGCGTCCCGAAGTCCTGATCACCTTGCTGGTTCAGGCCATAGCGCCGCAGCGCGCCCATCGCCCGCCCGCGGTCGACGCCTCGCCGGCCGTCCGCACCCTCCCACAGCAGGTCGACGAGCGTACGTCCGCGCCACTGGGGGTGGGCGTGCGTCTGCGCGAACAGACCGGGGACGACCCGCGCACCGAGGCGCCAATCGCCTTCATGCGCAACATGCTCTCCACCGAGCAGGCGCAGAAAGTGGGACTTGCCCGCGCCGTTCGCACCGAGTACCCCACACCGTTCGCCGTAGTAGATCTCGGTGTCGAAGGGCTGCATGAGTCCGCTGAGTTCCAACTGCTCGCAGATGACCGCGCGCACGCCGGTCCGCCCGCCCCGCAGCCGCATGGACACCTGCTGGTCCTCGGGCTTGTCCGGCAGCGGGCCGACCTGCTCGTAGCGCTCCAACCGCCGCTGCTGCACGCGGTACTTCTGTGCGATCGCCTCGCTGATCTTGGCTTGGATCTGCAGTGTGCGGACCAGTTCCTTCAACCGGGTGTGCTCCTCGTCCCAGCGGCGACGGACTTCGGCCATCCGCTCGTGCTTGGCCGCTCTGGCCTGGTGATAGGACTCGAAGCCACCGCCGTGCACCC
>JBDTDN010000325.1:0-3835 GCA_039923055.1 Jatrophihabitantaceae bacterium | reverse complement strand
CCGCGGAACAGTGGCCACCACTGTTCGTCGAGACCCTGTTGCCGCGCCTGATCGCCGGCCTCGGTTCTCGATCCACGGCAGCATTTCATGTCCAGGTCGCCGCCGCGGGATCGGTGTCCACGAACCTGCCCGGCACCGAATGGACACTCGACAGCGGCGCTAGTCCACTGGAGGTGGTCGGGCCAGACTGGGCCTTGCTCGCCTGGTTGATCGGCCGTCCGAATGCGCCCCTCAGCACGAGGCCTGAGCTGACCGCCTGGATATAGGTCAACCGGTGCGGGCGATAACCAGGTCGGTCAGCGCTTCCAGCGCCGCGCGGGCCGGAACGTCCGGCAATGGCGCCAGGCTCGCCCGGGCAGCCTCGGCATAGGTGTGCAACGTGTCCCGCGCCTGCCCGATCGCGGCCGAATACCGCAGCAGTGCCAGCGCCTGCGCGTGCTCACGATCGTCGATCAACGGATGGCTGACCAGTTCACGCAACTGTGCCTCGCGCGGATCGTTCGACTCAAGCGCGTACAGCACCGCAAGCGTGGCAATGCCTTCGCGCAGGTCGGTGCCCGGCGTTTTGCCGGACTCCACCGATTCAGACGCTATGTCGATGATGTCGTCGCTGAGTTGGAACGCGACGCCGATCTGCTCGCCGTACGCCCGCAACTGCTCGGTCACCGTCAGATCCACACCGGCGAAGTGTGCACCGAACTCCGCGGCGGTAGCGATCAGCGAACCCGTCTTGTCGGCCAACACCGCAAGGTGATGTTCGATCGGGTCCGCACCCTCGGCGGGTCCGACGGTCTCGTGGATCTGTCCGGTGACCAGCCGCTCGAACGTCCGGGCCTGCAGCCGCACTGCGTACGGGCCGAGGTCGGCGAGCAGGTTGGACGCCCGCGAGAACAGGAAGTCACCGGTCAGGATCGCGACCGTGTTGTCCCACCGGGCGTTTGCCGACTCCGCGCCCCGCCGAACGGTCGCTTCGTCCATCACGTCGTCGTGGTAGAGCGTGGCCAGGTGGGTGAGTTCCACGACGACGGACGCCGGGATGACCTCCGGACGCGCAGGATCGCCGAAGTGCGCAGCGAGCAGGCTGACCAGTGGACGAAACCGCTTGCCGCCGGCATGCATGAGGTGCCCGGCAGTTCCAGCGACGAACTCGTCGTCGGAACTGACCGCCTCGTGCAAGGCTTGTTCGATCTGCTGGAGCCCGGCGCGGATGGACGCCTCCAGCGCGGGGTCAGCGAAGGCGACGCCCAACGGTCCCGGTGACACGGAGCTACCCCATCAGCGACGAGGCGGCCTTGGTCGCCAGGTCGATGATCGGCTGCGGGAACACACCGAGCACGACCGTGACCACGACGCCGAACGTCAGCGCGATCGTGGTGGACCATCCCGGAATCGCGACCGTGGGCGCGTTGTCGGGCGGCTCGGCAAAGTACATCAGTACGACGATACGCAGATAGTAGAACGCGGCGACACCCGAGAACAGCAGCGCCATCACGACGAGTGGCCCGGCCGAACTCCACCCGGCCCTGAAGATGAAGAACTTCGCAGTGAACCCGGCCGTCAACGGGATCCCCGCCATCGACAGCAGCAGCACGGTCATGACACCCGCGACGATCGGGCTCTTGCGCGCAAGCCCACCCCACTGCGACAGGTGGGTAGCCTCGCCGTCGGCGTCACGGACCAGCATCAGCAGACCGAACGCAGCCATCGTCGTGAAGCCGTAGGACAGCACGTAGAACAGCACCGCCGCCGACGATTCCTTGGTCAGCGCGACCATACCGACCAGGATGAAGCCCGCGTGCGCAATCGAGGAGTACGCCAGGATGCGCTTGACATCGGTCTGCGTGACACCCAGCACCGCGCCGACGATCATCGACGCAATCGAGATGCCCCAGATGATCGGCCGCCAATCCCAGTTCTGCCCGCTGAACCCGACGTACAGGATTCGCAGCAGCGCACCGAAGGCGGCGACCTTCGTGCAGGAGGCCATGAACGCCGAGACCGGCGACGGCGCGCCCTGGTACACATCCGGTGTCCAACTGTGGAACGGCGCCAGGCTCGCCTTGAAGAACAGGCCGACCAGCAACAGCGCCAATCCGACGTACAGCAGCACATCGGACTTGGTGGACGTCCGCGTGGCGGCGAAGATCGCCGGCAGATCCACGCTGTTGGCGTAGCCGTAGATCAGCGCGATGCCGTACAGGAAGAACGCCGACGCGAACGCGCCGAGCAGGAAGTACTTCAAGGACGCTTCCTGGGACAGCAGTCGCTTACGACGGGCCAGCCCAGCCATCAGGTACAGCGGCAGCGACAACACTTCCAGCGCGATGAACATCAGTAGCAGATTGTTGGAGACCGGGAAGATCAGCATGCCGGCCACTGCGAACAACAGCAGCGGGAAGATCTCGGTCTGCACCCGGTCCGTACGCGACAGCCGGCGATCCTCTGCCGAGCCGACGACCTGCGCTGCTGAGGCAACGATGGAGCTGCCCACGTCGACGGTCCGTTCACCGATCAGCAGCGTCGACATGATCGCTAGCGCCAGGATCGTGCCCTGCAGGAACAGCCCGGTGCCGTCGACCGCGATCGCGCCGGCGAAAAGCTTGGTGCTGCCGACGCCGGGCAGCGGAGTGGTGACGTGGGTGCTGTGTAGCAGACCGACACCGATCAGGGCCGCTACCAGACCGCCGATCGTGACGAACATCTGCGCCCCGAAGCGCTCCTTGCGCGGAACGACCGCCTCGACGAGCACGCCGAGCAGAGCCGCCCCGATGATGATCAGGATCGGTGCGATCGCGTGATAGGCGATCGACGGAGTCGGGATCGTCTGCGTTGGGTCGGCGAGCAGCAGCGCGCTCACTTGATTCCTCCGGCCGTCAGCCCGGGACGGTCGGCCACCGGGGGAAATTTCGCGGGCGGGTCAGTGGCATGCACGTACTGCAAAGTGGTCTGCACCGCCGGATTGATGATGTCCAGCACCGGCTTCGGGTAGATGCCCAGGAAAATGATGATCGCGATCAACGGCGCTATCGCGGCAATCTCGCGGGCGTCCACGTCGCGGAACTTGGTGACCTTCTCGTTCACCGTGCCCTGGAACGTCCGCTTGTACAGATACAGCACGTAGATCGAGGCCAGAATTATGCCGGTCGTACCCAGGATCGACAGCCCCTTGTGCCGGGTGAACGTCCCGACCAGCACCAGGAATTCGCTGACGAATGTGCTCATGCCGGGCAGCGCGAGCGCGGACAGTCCAGCCATGAGGAACAGCCCGGACAGGATCGGCGCTACCTTCGCGGCTCCCCCGTAGTCCTCGACGTTGCGGCTCTTGCCCCGCGCGATCAGCATGCCCAGCACAAGGAACACTGCACCCGTCGACAGGCCGTGGTTGACCATGTACAACACCGCACCGGAGCCGCCCTGCGTCGTGAACGCGAAGATGCCCAAGCCGATGAAGCCGAAGTGGGCGACCGAGGTGTACGAGACCAACCGCTTCATGTCCCGCTGGCCGATCGCCAAGAACGCGCCATACAGGATGCCGATGACGGACAGGATCAGGATGGTCGGGGCGAAGTATCGCGACGCGGCAGGGAACAACGGTATGCAGTAACGCAGGAACCCGAACGTGCCTACCTTGTCCAGCACGCCTACCAGCAGCGCCGCGCCGCCAGACGGGGCCTCGGCGCCGGCATCCGGCAGCCAGGTGTGGAACGGCACGAGCGGTGCCTTGATCGCGAACGCGATGAAGAAGCCGAGAAACAGCCACTTCTGCGTGGCGTTGTCCGGTACGTGGCCGATCAGTTCGCTGATCGCAAAGGTGCGCGAACCGGTCGTGATGTAC
>JBDTDN010000324.1:0-12383 GCA_039923055.1 Jatrophihabitantaceae bacterium | reverse complement strand
GCCCTGCTCCATCCGGACGTCGCTGACCCCGAGCGTGCGCAGAATGTCCCGCAGCTCGGCGACGTACGCCTTGGCCACGTCGGGCGCCAAAGCACCAGAGCCAGGTACCGGCTTGGTGACGATCTCGATCAACGGGATGCCGGCGCGATTGAAGTCGACCAGCGAGTACTCCGCGCCGTGGATGCGTCCGGTGGCGCCGCCGACGTGAGTGTTCTTGCCGGTGTCCTCCTCCATGTGCACGCGCTCGATCTCCACGCGGTAGGTCTTGCCCTCGACCTCGACGTCTAAGTACCCCTCGAAGCAGAGCGGTTCGTCGTACTGGGAGGTTTGGAAGTTCTTCGGCATGTCCGGGTAGAAGTAGTTCTTGCGGGCGAAGCGGCACCACGGGGCGATCGAGCAGTTCAGTGCGAGGCCGATCTTGATCGTCGATTCGATGGCGACAGCATTGACGACCGGCAGCGCGCCCGGCAGGGCCAGGCAGACCGGGCAGGTGTGTGTGTTGGGCTCGGCACCGAACTGCGTCGAACAGCCGCAGAACATCTTGGAGACCGTGCCGAGTTCTACGTGCGTCTCCAGCCCGAATACCGGCTCGTATCGGGACATCACGTCCTCGTAGGTCAGCGTCATGACAGCACCTCCGCTGGGGGGCTGAGCGTTTCGGTGGCCGCTTCGAACGCGGCGCCGACCCGGTAGCATCGGTCGTCCGCCAGCGCGGGCGCCATGATCTGTAGCCCGACCGGAAGGGGCGGGTGGGAAGACGACACGGACAACCCGGACGGGACAGAGATGGCGGGCGTTCCCGCTAAGGACGCGGGCAGCGTGCAGAGGTCATTGACGTACATCGCCATCGGGTCGTCCACCCGCTCCCCCAGTGCGAACGCGACCGACGGCGAAGTCGGTGAGATCAGCACGTCCACCTGACCGAAGGCTGCGGCGAAGTCCCGCGAGATCAAGGTCCTGACCTTCTGCGCTTGGCCGTAGTAGGCGTCGTAGTAGCCCGACGACAAGGCGTACGTGCCGATGATGATGCGGCGCTTGACCTCGGCACCGAAGCCGGCCTCCCGGGTCAGGGACATGACGTCTTCCAGGGAGTTGACGCCGTCGTCGCCCACCCGCAGGCCGTACCGCACCGAGTCGAAGCGGGCCAGGTTGGAGGAACACTCACTCGGCGCGATCAAGTAGTAGGCGGCCAGTGCGTACTGGAAGTTCGGGCAGGACACCTCGATGATCTCTGCACCCAGCCCGCGCAAGGTCGCAACGGCAGCCTCGAAGGACGCGAGCACCCCGGGCTCGTAACCCCCGGCTCCATTCCCACTCAGATCGCGGACGATGCCGATGCGGGTACCCGTCAGATCGCCCCGGGCACCCTCGCGGGCTGCAGCGACGACCGGCGCAACCGGCACGTTCAGCGACGTCGAATCGTACGGGTCATGGCCAGCCATCACCTCGTGCAGCAGCGCGGCGTCCAGGACGGTCCGACCGAACGGACCCGCCTGGTCGAGCGAGGACGAGAACGCGATCAGGCCGTAGCGCGAGACCGCACCGTACGTCGGCTTGTGCCCGACAATGCCGGTGACGGCCGCGGGCTGGCGGATCGAGCCGCCGGTGTCGGTGCCGATGGACAGCGGCGCCTCGAAGGCGGCGACCGCAGCGCTTGACCCGCCGGAGGAGCCGCCCGGAATCCGCGAGAGGTCCCACGGGTTATGCGTCGGGCCGTACGCAGAGTTCTCGGTGGAACTGCCCATCGCGAACTCGTCCATGTTCGTCTTACCCAGCATGACGATGCCGGCGTGCTTGATCCGCGTGGTGATCGTTGCGTCATACGGCGGCAGCCAGCCCTGCAGGATCTTCGAGCCGGACGTGGTCGGAACGTCCTTGGTGACGACGACGTCCTTCATCGCCAGCGGAACGCCGGCCAGCGGACCGAGTTCGCCGCCAGCCGCACGGCGTTCGTCCACGGCCCGAGCCGCGGCCAGCGCACCAGCGGAATCGACGTGCAAGAACGCGTGCACCGCTCCGTCGACGGCGGCGATCCGGTCCAAGTGCGCCTGCGCCACTTCGACCGCCGACACCTCCCCGGAGACGATCTTGGCCGCGGTGTCGGCGGCAGTCCTCCGGATCAAGTCAGACATCAGCGCACGTCCCAACGATGCAACTGGTCCTGCCGGCAGTCACCAGCGTGCTTGCGAGTCTCACGACTGTTCCACGAGGATGCGAGGGACGCGGAATTTGTCGTTCTCGACGGCGGGCGCACCGGCCAGCACAGCCTCGCGAGGCAGCGACGGGCGGACCTCGTCGGCTCGGAACACGTTCGTCATTGCGACGGCGTGGGAGGTGGGTGGGATGTCAGTGGCGGCAACCTCGCTGACCCGCGCGACCGCGCCGAGGATCACCTCGAGCTGACCGGCGAACATGTCCAGTTCGTCCTCGCTGACGGCCAGACGGGCCAGGCGGGCCAGATGGGCCACGTCATCACGACTTATTCGACCGGCGGAGGCCGCTGAGCTGGCTGGGGAATCTGTTGGGTCAGGCACGACATTTGAGTCTACGGATCCGCAGTCCTCGGTGGCATCCGGACTGCCGGCTGCGACCCGGGTAACGCCGGCGACACATAATTGCGGCAGGCTGGGTACATGTCCTACCTGCTGCGCGTGGTCCTGCCTGACCGTCCTGGTGCCTTGGGCGCGGTAGCCACGGCGCTCGGCCAGGTGGGCGCGGACATCTTGAGTCTGGACGTCATCGCGCGCGCGCCCGGTAGTGCCACCGACGACATCGTGGTCGAGTTGCCCCCGGACAAGCTCGCGGATTCCCTCGTCTCGGCGGCGAGCACCGTCGAGGGAGTACGGGTGGAGTCGATTCGACCGTATGCAGGACAGATCGACCCTCACCGTGAGCTTGAGCTTCTAAATAGTCTGGCCGCTCAGTTGGAGGATCCCTTACAGGTGCTGGCGGACGGCGTTGCACGCGTCTTCCGGGCCGGCTGGGCGATCGTGCTCGCCCCACCGGCCGCAGGTCATGCCCGCGTGCTGGCCCACGGCGGCGCCGCACCGGAGATCGACTCGCTGCCGGTGCCATGGTGGCCGGCGCGTCCTGCTCGCGCCCTGGACGCGAGCGAGGATTGGGCGCCGCCGACGTGGGACCGCCTGGGCACCGAACTGGCCGTCGCCCCCCTCGGCGACGGCGCGCTACTGGTCGGCCGTCCGGCGCTGCGGTGGCTGCCGTCCGAACTGCTCCGCCTGCAACACCTGGCCGCTATCGCCTCAACCGTCACCACAAGCTGATCAACAGAGGCGAACCGGCGAACCGCGGCGCGACCGCCCTATTTGATCAGTCGAAGATGTCAGGGTTGTCGCGGCTGATGCGTTCCCAGATCGGCTGGAACTGGAACCAACCGGCCAACTCGTAACCCACCTGTCCCCTTGTCTGGGCCGCTTCATCGTGGCCGATCTGCCGCGGCGTGATGCCATAGCCGGCCGCCGCCGAGTACGCCATCAACTGCGCCTGTGCGGTGCGCTCCAGGGTCAGAAACCACCATGCGGCGCTGTCGACGCTCTCCCCGACGGTGAGCATGCCGTGGTTACGCAGGATGATCGCCTTCTTCGTGCCGAGCGCGGCGCCGATGCGACGGCCCTCCGCCGGGTCCAACACGACGCCGGTGTACGTGTCGAAAACGGCAACGTCGTCGTAGAACGCGCAGGCGTCCTGGGTGAGCGGCTCGATGCCGACCTCCAGCGACGAGAGCGTCTTGCCGTACGGCCCGTGAGCATGTGCCGCCGCCTGTACGTCCGGACGCGCCGCGTGTACGGCGCAGTGGATCGCGACCGCCGCGCCGTTGACCGCACGGTCGCCCTCGACCACCTGGCCGTCCTCGTCGACACGGACCAGATCGCTGCTGCGCACCATGCTGAAGTGCAGTCCGAACGGGTTCACCCAGAACGTCTGCGGGTATTCGGGATCGCGCACGGTGATGTGCCCGGCAACACCCTCGTCCAGCCCCGCCTTGCTGAACATGCGGAACGCAGCCGCGAGCTTCGCCTTGCGGTGGGCGCGATCGGCCTCAACCGTGTCGAATTCCTGCGGCGTCGCCATATACAACTGGCGGCCGCCGGAGTCCGTGACGGCAGCATTGGCCGGGGGCGTCGGCGAGGCGGTCGCGACGGTGCGCGGTTCGGTTGTCGTCATGACGAACTCCTTCACTGGCAGGTCCTGCCCAGTCTGCACCCGACACGTGCACCCACTGGCGGTACATCCCCGATCGCCTACGCTTCGGCTCATGATGCGTACCGGTACGGCGAAGTGGACGGCAGCAGACATCGGCGACCAGACCGGGCGGACTGTGGTGGTCACCGGCGCGAACAGCGGGCTTGGCTCGGTGACCGCCCGCGCACTGGCCGAACACGGCGCGACAGTGATCATGGCGTGCCGCAACCTGGCCAAGGCCCAGCGGGTCTCCGGCGGGATCGAAGGCGACACCGAGGTCCGGCCGTTGGATCTGTCCGACCTAGGCTCGGTGCGCGAGTTCGCCTCAGGCGTGGACCGTCTCGATGTGTTGGTGAACAACGCCGGCGTCATGGCGCTGCCGGAAGGCCGCACCAAGGACGGCTTCGAGATGCAGTTCGGCACCAACCACCTCGGACACTTCGCGCTGACCGGCCTGCTGTTGCCGAAGATCACCGATCGGGTGGTGACGGTCTCCAGCGGTGCGCACCGGATCGGCAAGATCGCCCTGGACGATCTGAACTTCGAGCAGCGTCACTACCGACGCTGGGGAGCGTACGGCCAGGCCAAGCTGGCCAACTTGATGTTCGCGTTCGAACTGCAGCGCCGGTTGACGGCAGCGGCCTCACCGGTCCGTTCGATCGCGGTGCACCCCGGCTATGCCGCCACCGACCTGCAGGCGCACACCGACTCCTGGCAGGACAGGCTAATGACGGTGGGCAACTGGCTGATCGGGCAGACGCCAGAGATGGGCGCGCTGCCGTCGTTGTTCGCCGCGACGAGCCCAGACGCACGCGGCGGCGAGTTCTACGGCCCAGACGGCTTGTTCGCGTTGCGTGGCCACCCGACCACCAGTGGGTCGGCCTCCTCGGCCCGCGATCTCGGTGTCGCACAACGGTTGTGGGACCGGTCCGAGCAGTTGACCGGCGTCAGCTTCCCCTAACCGGTACGGACGGTCAGGGCGGCCATGGGGTTTTCGCGCGAGCAACTGCAGTCCTGTCGCGGCGGCACCCTGCCCGATCTGCTGGGCCAGGATGTTCGGCTGCTGATTGTGGGAATCAACCCTGGGCTGTGGACGGTCGCGACCCAGAGCCACTTCGGCCGGCGGGGCAACCGGTTCTACCCGGCGTTGCATCG
The DNA here is from genome assembly GCA_039923055.1 of Jatrophihabitantaceae bacterium. Classification (GTDB taxonomy): domain Bacteria; phylum Actinomycetota; class Actinomycetes; order Mycobacteriales; family Jatrophihabitantaceae; genus DASXYU01. The sequence continues at coordinate 7,028 of JBDTDN010000324.1, read as the reverse complement.
GGCTGGGATCACCGACCACGTCATCGACGCCTCCGCCGGATTCCTACCCGCCGACGTCGTCCACCTACATGAGCGAGGCGTCGGCATCACGAATCTGGTGCGTCAGGCGACCGCCCGCGCCGACGAGATCGAGCCTGCCGCACTCATCGCCGGGAGCAGTGCGCTGACCCGTCGCGTGGCCCGCGTCAAGCCGGCAGTCGTCGCGATTCTCGGTATCACCGCGTACCGGATCGCGTTCGCTCAGCGGGGAGCCGTCGTCGGGCGGCAGCCGGCCGATCTCGCCGGCGCCCAGTTGTGGGTGGTCCCCAATCCCAGCGGCCTGAACGCGCACGCAACGGTGGCGAGTTTGGCCGCCGAGTACCGCGAGGTCGCCATCGCCGCCGGGATCGCGGTCTACCCGAGGCCGAGGGATTAACCTCTTCCCGACGCCGTCATGCCGCCCCATACTTGGGCGATGAGCGGTGTACGGGTTCTGGTCGGCACTCGCAAGGGTGCGTTCATCCTGACGTCGGACGAGCGTCGCCAGCAATGGGCGGTCGCCGGTCCGCACTTCCCCGGTTGGGAGGTTTACCACGTCGCCGGGTCGCCGGCCGACCCCGACCGGCTGTACGCTGCACCGTCCGGAGGTTGGTTCGGCCAGGTGATCCAGCGGTCGGACGACGGCGGCGCCACGTGGGATCCGGTCGGCAACGACTTCGCCTACGCGGGCGAGCCCGGCAACCACCAGTGGTATGACGGCACGCTGCGGCCATGGGAGTTCACCCGGGTGTGGCACCTGGAACCCTCGCCGACGGACAAGGACACCGTCTACGCGGGGGTCCAGGATGCGGCGCTGTTTCGTACCACCGACGGCGGCGCTAGCTGGCACGAACTGCCCGGCCTGCGCGAACATGGCTCCGGCCCGCAATGGCAACCCGGCGCCGGCGGCATGTGCCTGCACACGATCATCCTCGACCCGGAGAACGCCGAGCGGATCTTCGTCGCCATCTCCGCGGCAGGCGTGTTCCGCACCGATGACGGCGGCACGAGTTGGGAGCCGATCAACCAGGGCCTGCTCTCGGACGGGATCCCGTCGCCGGCAGCAGAGGTCGGCCACTGCGTGCACAATCTCGCGATGCATCCGTCTCGACCACAGACGCTATTCATGCAGAAGCACTGGGACGTGATGCGTAGCGATGACAGTGGCGACCACTGGAGCGAGATCAGCGGGAACCTGCCGTCCGATTTCGGATTCCCGATCGCCGTGCACGCGCACGAACCGGAGACCGTCTACGTCGTCCCGATCACCAGCGACTCGCACCACTTCCCACCGGACGGGCGGCTGCGCGTGTATCGCAGCCGTACCGGTGGCAATACCTGGGAACCGCTGACGAACGGGCTGCCGCAGGAGAACTGTTACGTCAACGTGCTGCGCGACGCGATGGCCGTGGACACGCTGGCCGAGTGCGGCATCTACTTCGGCACGACCGGCGGTCAGGTGTACGCCTCCGCCGATTCGGGCGACAACTGGGCTCCGATCGTGCGTGATCTACCGGCGGTGTTGTCGGTCCAGGTGCAGACGCTGTCATGATCCGCGTCGAGCTTCCGGCGCACCTGCGCCAGTTAGCGCGGTGTGAGCGTGAGGTCCAACTCGAGGTCGACGCCGCCGTCACCCAGCGGGCTGTACTCGATGCGCTCGAAGCCCGCTACCCCGCGCTGCGCGGGACGATCCGAGACCCGGTCACGGGCGTGCGTCGGCCGTTCGTGCGGCTGTACGCCTGCGAACAGGACCTGTCCCACGAACCGCCGGACACGCCGTTGCCCGGCGCCGTCGCGGACGGGACGCAGCCTTTGCTGATCATCGGCGCCATGGCCGGCGGCTAGCACTGAAGCTGTATCACGTGCCGTCCAGGCCATCGGCGATCAACTGGCGGAAGCCATCCTCGTCCAACACAGGAACGCCGAGCTGCTCGGCCTTCTCCGCCTTCGAGCCCGCATTCTCACCGACCACGACGTAGTCGGTCTTCTTGGAGACCGAGCCAGAGGCCTTGCCGCCGCGGGAGACGATCGCCTCCTTCGCCTCGTCCCGGGAGAACCCGGCGAGCGAGCCGGTGACGACGATCGTGAGCCCATCGAGCGTGCGGGGCATCGAGTCGTCGCGCTCGTCGGCCATCCGGACACCGGCGGCCGTCCACTTGTCGATGATCGCGACGTGCCAGTCGATCGTGAACCACTCCCGCACCGCCTCGGCGATCACGCCACCGACGCCCTCGACCGCGGACAACTGCTCCTGCGATGCGGCGCGGATCGCGTCCAACGACCCGAAGTGGGTGGCCAGGGCCCGCGCCGCGGTCGGACCGACGTGCCGGATGGACAGCGCGACGATCACCCGCCACAGCGGCTGGCGCTTGGCTTGGTCCAGGTTGGCCAGCAGCTTCACACCGTTCGCTGACAGCACCTTGCCGTCATGGATGCCATCGGCCGGATCGGTCTTCTTGGCCGCGCGCGTGTACAGCGGCACACTCGCCAGGCGGGCCTCTGCGGCCGTCTGATCGCCACTTGGACCAGGCGCGAGGTCGAACAGGTCGCCCTCATCGATCAGCACGCCGGCTTCCAGCAACGCGACCGCGCCCTCCTCCCCCAACGCCTCGATGTCGAACGCGCCCCGTCCAGCCAGGCTGGACAGCCGTTCGCGCAACTGGGCCGGGCAGCGCTGCGCGTTCGGACAGCGGATGTCTTTGTCGCCTTCTTTCTCCGGCCGCAGCGGCGTGCCACATTCGGGGCACTCAGTCGGCATGACGAACTCCCGCTCGGTGCCGTCACGCAGCGCAACCACCGGGCCGACGATCTCCGGGATGACGTCGCCGGCCTTGCGCAGCACGACGGTGTCCCCAATCAACACGCCCTTGCGCTGCAGGTCAAAACCGTTGTGCAGCGTGGCCTGCTCGACGGTGGAGCCGGCGACCCGGATCGGTTCCATGACGCCGTACGGGGTGACCCGGCCCGTGCGCCCGACGCCGACGCGGATATCGAGCAGCTTGGTGTTGACCTCCTCCGGCGGATACTTGAACGCGATCGCCCACCGCGGTGCCCGGCTCGTGGAACCCAGGCGGCGCTGCAGGCCGAGGTCGTCGACCTTCACGACAACGCCGTCGATGTCGTGCTCGACGTCGTGCCGATGCTCGCCGTAGAACTCGACGAACTCCCGCACGCCGGCCAGATCCGGGACGACCTTGGCTCGGGCCGAGGTGGCCAGCCCCCAACCGTGCAGCACTTCGTACCAGCCGGACTGTGACGTGACGCTCGGGCCGCCGTCGACCCGCCCGACGCCGTGCACGACCATCTGCAGCGCACGACTCGCGGTCACCCGCGGATCCTTCTGCCGCAGCGACCCGGCGGCGGTGTTGCGCGGATTCGCGTACGGCGCCTTGCCCGCCGCAACCATCTCGACGTTGAGTTCGGTGAACCGTTCGACCGGGAAGAAGACCTCACCGCGAACCTCAAGCAGCTTTGGAATCCCTTTCCCGGTAAGGCGGTCAGGCACATTGGAGATCGTCCGGACGTTCGGTGTGACGTCCTCACCGGTCCGCCCGTCGCCGCGCGTCGCACCTCGTAGCAGGCGACCGTCCTCGTAGAGCAGGTTGATCGCCAGACCGTCGACCTTCAGCTCGCACAGGTAACCGAAGACGTCACCTGCATCGTTCGCCACGCGCTGCGCCCAGGCGTCGACCTCCTCCAGCGAGAAGGCGTTGTCCAGGCTGAGCATCCGTTCCAGGTGATCGACTGCCGTGAACGTCGTCGAATACGTGCCGCCGACCCGCTGCGTCGGCGAGGACGGCGTGCGTAGCTCGGGGAACTGTGCCTCCAACTCTTGCAATCGCCGCATCGCCGTGTCGTACGCAGCATCACTGGTCGTCGGATCGTCCAGGACGTAATACCGGTACGCGCTCTCGTCGATCTGCTGCGCGAGCGTGGCGTGCTCGTCACGGGCGGCAACGGTCGCGGCGCGGGGCTGGGTCACCGGACCAATCTATCGACAGGGGACGACGTGCCGAGCGTGTTCTGCGGGGGCATTGCGTTCTGCCTGCGTGCTTGCACACGGGCCCGCGCAAGGATGCGGGCAGAACACAAGCAGTTGACACCCACCCCGGTCAGCTGACCCGGCGAGCCAGAGCCAAAACCGATAAGTGGTTCAGGCGAGTTCGCGTAGTTCGCTGCCGGCCTCGCGCAGAACGGCGAACACCCGGCGGACGTAGTCGGTACTCGCGCCGGCCAGACCGCACGATGGCGTCGGCACCACCGCGGCGGCAAGCTGCGCGGCCGGGAATCCCAACTCGTTCCAGAGCTGGCGTATCGGCTCCAGAGCGGTAGCCCGGGTGATCCTCGCGTCGATCGCGGTTACATCGGTAGTGGGCAACACGCCCGCCCACAGCGAGAGCCCGGCGTCGACCGCCTCGCCCAGCGCGTCGTTCTGCGTGCTGCCGACGGCGGCGAGATCGAAGGCGATCGCATCAGCACCGGCCTCCCGCAGCAACGCCACCGGAGTGTCCGTCGCGCAGCAGTGGATGACCCGGCCACCCTCGGGCGCGACGTCTAGGACGTCGTGCAGGTGGCTTCGCACGGTCGCGATGTCGATCGAGCGGACGGTGCCCCAGCCGGACGCGGTCGGCAGGCGGCCGCCGAGCACTGCCGGCAGCGATGGCTCGTCCAGTTGCACGACCAGTTGGGCGCCGGGCACCCGCCGCGACACGTCCGCAAGGTGAGCACGCAACCCTTCGGCCAGTGACTCTGCGAGGTCGCGGGTGGCTCCGTGGTCGAAGACGACACGATGGCCGGACGGCAGCTCCAACTGCGCGGCAAGGGTCCACGGCCCGGTTATCTGCAGTTTGAGCGGACCGTGATAGCCGGTGGTCGCGGCTTCCAGCGCGTCCAGGTCCCACGCGAAGTAGTCCTGCGCCCGCCGTAGATCACGCGTGGAATGCGCGGTCAGGCGCCATCCCGACGCCGCGATCTCGACGGGCAGCTCGACGAGTAGCGCGGCAGTGCGGCCGATCATGTCGGCGCCCGCACCGCGGTCGGGCAGTTCTGCCAGATGCGGCAGGTCAGGTAGTTCGCCGACGAGCAGCGTCGCCGCTTCGGCCGGATCAGTCCCCGGCAAGGATCCGATCGTCGTCACCGCGCCCGGCGCCCACAGCCGACTCACGCGGGGACGTTCGCGCGACGGGCAGCAGTGATCGTCGCCGAACCCAGTACCACGTCGCCGTCGTACAGCACCAAGGCCTGACCGGCCGCGACACCCCGCTGCGTTCCGTGCAGCCGGGCCACCAGCCCGCCACCGATATCCACGGTCACGGTCGCCGGCGTGACCGAACCGTGCGCACGTAGCTGCACTAGGCACGCGAAGGGCTCGTCCGGTGCCATGCCACTGGTCCAGACCGCCCGCGCGGCTTCGATCTCATCGGTGTCCAGCAGCTCGCCCGGCCCGACGAGGACAGTATTGGTCTTCGGCTGGATCGATAGCACATACCGGGGCTCGCGGTCGGCCGTTGCCACCTTGAGATTCAGCCCCCGTCGCTGCCCCACCGTGAAACCGAACGAGCCGTCGTGCGAACCGAGTCGCTCGCCGGAGACCGCGTCGATGATCGGGCCTTCAGACGCGCCGAGTTGACGCGTGAGAAAGGCTCGCGTGTCCCCGTCGGCGATGAAGCAGATGTCGTGCGAGTCCGGCTTGTCCGCGACGGCCAGGCCGCGCGCACTTGCCTCGGCACGGACCTGATCCTTTGTCGAGCGGCCCAGTGGGAAGATCGCGTGCGCGAGTTGCTCGCGCGTCAGGACCGCCAGCACATACGACTGGTCCTTGCCCATGTCTACCGAGCGCCGCAGCCGACCGTCGGTCAGCCGCGCATGGTGGCCGGTAACGACCGCATCGAAGCCCAGTGCCAGCGCGCGGTCCAGCACGGCAGAGAACTTGATCTTCTCGTTGCAGCGCAGGCAGGGGTTGGGCGTCCGTCCCGCGGCATACTCGCTGACAAAGTCGTCGATGACGTCAGCGCGAAACCGTTCGGCCAGATCCCATACGTAGAAGGGGATCCCCAGCACGTCGGCGGCTCGACGCGCGTCGTTGGCGTCCTCTCGCGTGCAGCATCCGCGCGCTCCCTGCCGCAGCGTGGCTGGCGCCGCCGACAACGCAAGATGCACGCCCGTTACGTCGTAGCCCGCATCGACGGCGCGCGAGGCAGCGACCGCTGAGTCGACGCCGCCGGACATGGCCGCAAGAACCTTGAGCGTCACGATGCCACCGAGGTGATGCCCGCCCGACGGGCTCGTTCGACGGCGGGCACGATCGCGTCGAGCACCGCATCCACGTCCGCCGCCGTCGAGGTGTGCCCGAGCGAGAACCGCAGCGCGCCGCGGGCCTGCACAGGCGAGGCACCCATCGCGATCAGCACATGCGAGGGTTGCGCGACGCCGGCCGAACAGGCCGAGCCGGTCGAGCACTCCACGCCGCGGGCATCGAGCAGCATCAGCAGCGAATCGCCTTCGCAACCGGGAAAACCCAGATGCGCGATGCCAGGCAGCCGCTGGGTCGGGTGGCCGTTCACCTGCACGTCCGGGACCAACGCCCGCACGCCGTCGATCAGCCGCGTCCGCAACGCATCGACTTGGCGCGCGACGATCTCACGCCGCTCGGCGGCGATGCCGGTGGCCGTCGCCAGCCCGACAACGCCCGGAACATCGAGCGTTCCGGACCGCACGTCGCGCTCCTGACCGCCGCCATGGAGCAGTGGCACGCACGCGACGTCCCGGCGCAGCAACAACGCACCCGCGCCGTACGCCCCGCCCAGTTTGTGCCCGGTCATCGTCAAGGCATCCACGCCGGACGCGGCGAAGTCGACGGGTAACGCGCCCACAGCCTGCACGGCGTCGGTATGCATCGGCACGCCGAACTCACGGGCGATCTCGGCCAGTTCGGCGACCGGCTCGATCGTGCCCACCTCGTTGTTGGCCCACATCACCGTGACCACCGCGACGGAATCCGGATCCTCGGC
>JBDTDN010000323.1:0-7022 GCA_039923055.1 Jatrophihabitantaceae bacterium | reverse complement strand
GCTACCGACCGGTTCCTCACCCTCGCTGATGTTGCCGAGATCTTGAATATCTCGACATCCCAGACCTACGCGTTGGTGCGCAACCAGGAGATCGAGGCGATCAAGATCGGCGGGCGCGGGCAGTGGCGCGTCGAACGCGACAAGTTGGAGAGCTACATCGCGCGGATGTATGACCAGACCAGGACATTCGTAGCCGAGCACCCGTTCGTCGACGCGGACGAATAAAGCTCAGACCTCCCGGCGAACCGCGACGAGAGCCGACGAAGGAACCAGCCGGACTTCACGGACCGCACTGCGTCGGCGCGGCTCCCCGGTCGCGTGAATCGCGACCTCCACGAAATCGCTGCCCACCCGATCCACGGTCGCGCCGACCTGGGCGCCGCCCCGCAGCAGTAGCCGTACCGGCGAGCGATCCCGCGCGATCCGTCGCAGCACGAACCACAGGCCAAGTCGGGACTGCACCACGTCCATTGAGTCCGGGACCGCACTGAACCGGGTCAATCCGCTGACCGTCAGGATCGCGTGGGCGGCGATGAGCGCCTCACGTCCGGAGCCCTCGTCAAGTAACAGCCAATCCGGTCCGACGCGGGTGAGTGCGCCGCGCAGCGTCGCGTCCCCGTCGCACTGGACACGCAGTTGCGCACCGACGCAGGCCCTCAACCGGTCGATCACGGTGGTCGCGCCGAGTTCGGCGCGAATGCGCTCGTCGACCTCTCCGGCACGTTCGGCGTTCTCGAGAGCGAGCGCTTGCGAATCCAGATCAGCGAACAGTGCATCCCATCGCATCCCGCCACTCCCTCGCGCTCGCTCCGCCCCGACCAGCCCTGGCACTGATCATCCCGACGAAACCGGAAACAGACAAATACCACCAAATGTATTGACTGGCCACACTTGATGCCATATACATGTAAACGTAGGCAAACGAATGGATCTGAGATGAACCGGTACCGCATCTCCGCGCTCCTCACCCTCGCGGTGGCGGTCGACTGCGTGGCGCTGATTCTCCTGGCGCCCAGTGCGCACTCGGCCGCAGTCGCGCTGCGCGCGCCGCAGGACTGGATCGACCGCGTCGGGCCGGATGCCGCCGTGGCGACCTTGACGGGCGCCCTGCTATGGCTCGCGGCGTGCTGGCTCGCCCTTGGTCTCGGCGCGGCCGCGCTCACCTGTGTGCCGGGTCGCGCCGGCGACCGGGCGGGCACGCTCGCGCGACTAGTGCTTCCTCGCACCCTTACCCGACTGCTTGCCGGGGCTACCGGGCTGGGCATCCTGCTCGCGCCGGTCGCGGCGGGTGCGTCGACCGCAGCGCCGACACATGCTCATACACACCCAGCGGCTATCGCTACCGCACCGACGATCCCGTCTCCGGTGCTGCCGACGAACCCACCCAGCGCCGGGCTGTCGGCGCCCGTGTTGCCGAGCCAGCCAGTACCCAGCCACGTCCGGACCCCGCCGGGGCAACCCGAGCCGCACCCAGCGGCGGCGCGCGCGCGTATGCCGTCGGCAACGGGCGCTGGCTGCACCGTGACCGTGCGGCCCGGCGACTCGTTGTGGACGATCGCCGCCCGTCGGCTCGGCCCGGGCGCGGCCCAAGCACAGATCGCGGCGCAGTGGCCCCGCTGGTACGCGCTCAACCGCGCCGTGATCGGAACAGATCCGGGACTGATCCGGCCCGGTCAAGTGCTGCAGCCACCGCTGGAAACGTCACCGCCTGAGGAGTAGCGATGTCCACGACCACCACCGATCAAGACGCGGCGCCCATCCGTCGCATCGGCATGACCATGACCCTGCGCTCGGCCCCGCGGCGCGAACCACCGCTCGACGACGAACGGCCAGCGCTGCACCTCGTCGGCCCGAACGATCGCCGGCTCCCACTGGTTGGGCACCCGAAGACACCGCGACCGGACCGGATGCCGCCCCGGCCGGACGGTCTTCCCGATCCGAGTCAATGGGGTCGAAGCTTGATGATCTGCGTCATCGAGACCGCCGCCGGCCGGCGCCCACTGCACCAATTGGCCGCCCTGTTCAACCACTCGGTGGCCGCCGGCCTGGGCGCAGACTTCGAACGCGCGGCGGCCAGTAGCCAACGGCACTGGCTGCACGCAGCGACCGTTCGCACGGTGCACGCGAGCCGACCACGGGAGGGCGTCGCCGAACTCAGCGCGACGATCCAGGCCGGTCGACGGATTCGGGCGGTCGCGCTGCGGTTGGAGGCGGGCGACGGTCGGTGGCGCTGCACCCGACTGCAACTCGGCTGACGGACTACTTCCGCTTTCCCTTGGTGGGCCGGTTGGGCCGGTTGCCCCGGCTGCCCTTGTTCGGATTCCCGCTGCGCGCCTGCTGGCGTTTAGCGGTGCTCGACGTGCCGTCGGCGGACTTGGTTGGCTGATCCGCCTGCACCGATGGCGCGTCCGAACCGAGTTCGGGCGCGCTGTAGATCATCGGCTTGGCGTTCGTATCGCGTTCCAGCCCCTTGGCCTTGATCTGCGGAGCCGCGCCGTCGCGGCCCTTGGCCGCACTGCCGCCGTTGGACTGTGCCTGCGCGGCGGCCTTCAGCAATGACACGTCCAATTGCGGCTCACCGGTGACAGGCACGTCTACGGCGGTGTCCGCCTGCACCTCACCGGCCTCGTCCTCGACCTGGACTTCCAGGTTGAACAGGAAGCCGACGGCCTCCTCCTTGATGCTCTCCATCATCGCGCTGAACATGTCGAAGCCCTCGCGTTGGTACTCGACCAGCGGATCACGCTGAGCCATCGCGCGCAGGCCGATGCCCTCTTGTAGGTAGTCCATCTCGTAGAGGTGCTCACGCCACTTGCGGTCCATCACCGACAGCAGCACTCGCCGTTCGAGCTCGCGAACCACCTCAGCGCCGAGGTCTTCCTCGCGCATGTCGTAGGCCGAACGCGCGTCCGCGACCAGTTCATCGTTCAGATACTCATAGGTCAGATCGGCCTTGGTGCCGCCGGCCTGCTCGATCGCCTCATCGACCGTCAACGAGATCGGGTACAGCGTCTTGAGCGCCGTCCAGAGCTGGTCCAGATCCCATTCCTCCGAATAGCCCGCGGCAGTTGCGCCCTGGACGTACTCCGTGACGACGTCATCGATCATCGGCCGGACCTGCTCGGACAGGTCGGCGCCATCGAGCACCTTGCGCCGCTCCTCGTAGATGACGGTGCGCTGCTTGTTCATGACCTCGTCGTACTTGAGGACGTTCTTACGGATCTCGTGGTTCTGCTGCTCCATCTGCGTCTGCGCGGACTGGATCGCTTTGGAGACCGGGCGGGCCTCGATCGGAACGTCCTCGGGCAGGCGCAGCAGGTTCATCATCTGGGCGACCCGCTCGCCGTTGAAGCGGACCATCAGATCGTCACCCAAGGACAGGTAGAAGCGCGATTCGCCGGGGTCGCCCTGGCGGCCGGCCCGACCACGCAACTGGTTGTCGATCCGGCGCGACTCGTGGCGCTCGGTGCCGAGCACGTAAAGCCCGCCGAGTTCGACGACCTCCTCGTGCTCCTTGGCGACGTCCGCTTCGGCCTTCTCCAGCGCGGCCGACCAGGCCGCTTCGTACTCATCCGGCGTCTCGACTGGGCTCAGGCCCTTCTCGCGCAGTGTGGCGTCTGCCGTGAATTCCGGGTTGCCGCCGAGCATGATGTCGGTGCCTCGACCGGCCATGTTCGTGGCGACGGTGACGGCGCCCTTACGTCCAGCGGCAGCGATGATCGCGGCCTCACGGTCGTGCTGCTTGGCGTTGAGGACCTCGTGCGGGATGCCCTTACGCAGCAACAGAGATGCCAGCCGCTCGGACTTCGCGACGCTAGCCGTACCGACGAGCACCGGCTGGCCGGCTTCGTGCCGCTCGGCGATGTCGTCGATGACGGCGGCAAACTTGGCGTCTTCGGTCTTGTAGATGTAGTCGGTCTGGTCCTTGCGGATCATCGGCTTGTTCGTCGGGATCGGAACGACGCCGAGCTTGTAGGTCTCATTCAGCTCGGCGGCCTCCGTCTGGGCAGTGCCAGTCATGCCGGAGAGCTTCTCGTAGAGCCGGAAGTAGTTCTGCAGGGTGATCGTGGCCAGCGTCTGGTTCTCCTGCTGGATCTGCACGCCTTCCTTCGCCTCGATCGCCTGGTGCATACCCTCGTTGTAGCGCCGGCCCTGCAGCACACGACCGGTGAACTCGTCCACGATCAGCACCTCGCCGTCGTTGACGATGTAGTCGCGGTCCCGCTTGAACAGTTCCTTGGCCTTGAGCGAGTTGTTGAGGTACCCGACCAGCGGGGTGTTCGCTGCCTCGTAGAGATTTTCGATGCCGAGCTGATCCTCGACGAACGCGACACCCGACTCGGTGACTGCGACCGTCCGCTTACCCTCTTCCACTTCGTAGTGCTCGTCCCTGGTCATGCGTGGCGAAATGCGAGCGAACTCCAGGTACCAGCGCTGGTTCTCCTCGGCCGGCCCGCTAATGATCAGCGGGGTGCGAGCCTCGTCGATCAGGATGGAGTCAACCTCGTCGACGATGGCAAAGTTGTGCCCGCGCTGGACCAGATCCTCCAGCGACCACGCCATGTTGTCGCGCAGGTAGTCGAAGCCGAACTCGTTGTTCGTGCCGTACGTGATGTCGCAGGCGTAGGCGGCGCGACGCTGCTCCGGCGGCAGGTTGTTCAAGATCTTGCCGACGGTCAGGCCGAGGAAGCGGTGCACGCGCCCCATCCAGTCGGCGTCGCGGCTGGCGAGGTAGTCATTGACGGTGATGACGTGGACGCCGCCACCGGAGATGGCGTTCAGGTAGGCCGGCAGCGTGGAGACCAGGGTCTTGCCCTCACCGGTCTTCATCTCAGCGATGTTGCCCAGGTGCAGAGCAGCACCGCCCATGAGCTGCACCTTGTAGTGGAACTGACCGAGCGTGCGGCGTGCGGCCTCACGCACGACCGCGAATGCTTCGGGCAGCAGGTCGTCCAGCGTCTCACCGTCGCCGTACCGTTGCTTGAACGTATCGGTGAGTGCCCGCAGCTCGGCGTCAGTGAGGTCGACGTAGTCCTCCTCCAACGTCTCGATGTGATTGGCGATGGTCGACAGACGCCGGACAGTCTTCTGTTCACCGGCACGCAAAATCTTGGCTAGAACCACGGGCGCAATGGTACGGGCTAGGCGGGAACAGTCACGGCTCGGTCACATCGAGAGCCAAGTTTTCCGGCCGATCGCCCACCCCGACGTCGTGATCAGCAGCCCCAGATGCTCGCCTGGCGACCAGATTCGGCTGTGGATCACGACGAGGAATCTGGAAAGCTCACGGCATGGGCCAATATCGCGGGATCGAACTCGATGACCTCGTACTCACCGGTAACCGACTCAGACTGCGTCCGTGGCAGCTCGAGGACGCGCCGACCGTGCACACGATCATGCAGAGCCAACAGATGCATCGGTTCCTGGCGCTGCCCGACCCGTACACGCCCGAGGTGGCCCGCGAATTCGTCACGGACCGCGGCCTGGAAGGTCGCGGTGATGGCAACGGGATCGGCTGCGCCGTGGTGGCGATCGCGACCGGAGCTATCGTCGGCGCCGCCGCACTTCGCCTGCCTGCCGGCATGCGCAAGGAAGCCGAGATCGGATACTGGGTCGCGCCGACCGCGCAGGGCAACGGCTACGCCACCGAAGCGACACAGATCCTGAGCGGCTGGGGATTTGAGCACGGACTGCCCCGCGTCGAGTTGTGCTGCGACGTCCGCAACGTGGCATCGGCCGCGACCGCGCTGCGTGCCGGGTTCACCTTCGAAGGCGTACGCCGCGGGTTCGTCAACGACGCATCCGGACGCCACGCGCTGGCGATGTTCGCACGGACCGACTTCGACGACGGCGAGCCGATCGAACCGGCGTTCGCACGCCTGCCGGCAGAGGGCCTGAGCGACGGAGCCATCACGCTGCGGACCATGCAAGCCGACGATGCCGTCTCAGACAGCGAGCAGGAGAACGACCCGGTCTCGGTGTCGGTCGGCTTCACCGGAAAGGCCGGCCCGCAACGCGGGTTCCTCGACAAGGCAGATCGGGCCGGTCTGGACTTTCTGGTGGGCACCGTGGCGCGGTGCACGGTCATCGATGACGAAACCGGCCGGTTCGCCGGTTCCATCCAGATGCGCAAGGCCGGCCCGCCCGGCGTCGGCGGGATCGGGTACACCATCCACCCGGACTTCCGCGGGCGCGGCTACACGACGCGCGCGCTGCGACTGCTTGCAGCGTGGGCCTTCGACGTTGCCGGGTATGCCCGACTGGAACTGGGCGCGAAGACGAAGAACGTCGCCTCCCAGCGCGCTGCCGCCGCTGCGGGGTTTGAGCCGGACGGCGTGCGCGCGGCCCGGCTGCGAAACCCCGATGGCTCCTATTCGGACGAGGTCCGCTTCACGTTGATAAACCCGACCACTACGCGATGAACTCCCCCGCAAGTCGGTCATTCAGCGAGTCTGATGATGCCGTAGTCGTAGGCATGTCGACGATAGACAACTGATGGGCGACCGGAGTCGACGTCGCTGAACAGGTAGAAGTCGTGCCCGACCAACTCCATCTCGAACAGCGCCTGATCAACGGTCATCGGCTTAGCGGGATGCTCCTTCTCACGGACCACGCGCCCGGGTCCGGCGACGTCAGCACCGTCATCGACCTCCGCCGAGGAGTCGGCGATCAGCTCGAAGCCGTCGCTGGCGACCTTCGAGATGGACGCCGGAGTGCGGCGGCCGTGGTGCACGCGGCGACGATCTGCGGCCTGGCGGAACCGGCGTTCGAGCTTGTCGGTCGCGATGTCCAGCGCTTTGTAGAAGTCCTCCGCACAGGCCTCACTGCGCACGATCGGTCCCCGGGTGCGGCACGTGATCTCCACGTGCTGGCACCGCCCGGTCTGCCGAGGATTGCGCTCGTGGGTCAGCTCCACGTCCGTTCGACTGATCTTGTGGTCGTATCTCTCGACCTTGGCCAGCTTTTCGGCGACGTGCAGCCGGTAATGATCCGGAACAACGACGTTGCGCCCGCGCACGACG
>JBDTDN010000322.1:0-4398 GCA_039923055.1 Jatrophihabitantaceae bacterium | reverse complement strand
CGCGTGGCGTGGACACCTCCAGGCTGGTCGTCAGCGGTTCTGCCCACGTCATCGCTTCCTACAACCGCACGTTGGACAAGGTCACTGAACGCTTCCTGGGCAACGCCAAGATCGGCACGACCGGACGCGGCATCGGCCCGACCTACGCAGACAAGATGTCCCGCGTCGGCATTCGCATCCAGGACCTGTTCGACGAGGACGTGCTGCGTGCGAAGGTCACCGGCGCGCTGACGCTGAAGAACCAAGTGCTCGTCAAGATCTACAACCGCAAGGCGGTGGACGTCGAGGCGGTGGTCGAGGAACTGCTCGGCTACACCGAACGGTTGCGCCCGCTCGTCGCGGACACGACGTTGCTGCTGGATCGGATGCTCGAGGCGGGCAAGACGATCGTGCTGGAAGCGGGTCAGGCGACACTGTTGGACGTCGATCACGGGACGTATCCGTTCGTCACGTCCTCGTCGGCGACCGCCGGGGGTGCCTGCACCGGCAGCGGCATCCCGCCAACGCGAATCAGCGGGGTCATCGCGGTGATCAAGGCGTACACGACCCGCGTCGGGGAGGGGCCGTTCCCGACGGAATTGCTGGACGAGTCCGGCGAGCGACTGCGTCAGGTAGGGGCCGAATTCGGCACGACCACCGGACGGCCGCGACGGTGCGGGTGGTTCGATGCGGTGATCGGTCGGTATGCGACTCGGATCAACGGCGTCACAGACTTCGTTTTGACCAAGCTGGACGTGTTGACTGGACTGGTCGAGATTCCGGTGTGCGTTGGCTATGACGTCGACGGCGTGCGGCATGATGAGATGCCGATGAATCAAGCCGACTTCGCGCGCGCAGTGCCTATCTATGAGACGTTCCCCGGCTGGACCGAGGACATCTCGGCTGCTCGCACCCTTGATGACTTGCCACCCAACGCACAGGCGTATGTGACAGCACTCGAAGCGATGATCAAGGCGCCGATATCGGCTATCGGCGTCGGCCCGGGCCGGGATGAAACGGTTGCGGTACGCGATCTGTTGCAATGATTCCGGCGGGATATTCGGTACATCTCCTTGGTCTGCAAGTTCTGCGGCGTCTTTACCGAACGGACTTCAACGTGCGGTTGTCGGCATGTGCAGTTAGGGTCTAACCACTCTTGTGACCAAGTGTTTGCAGGACCTGCAACTGTTGATTCGACAGCAGCGGCAGTGGTGGGGGGACGTTGTGGCACGGGCTGGATTGTCTACTGAGCGAGTCGTTTTGGCTGCGGCAGATATCATTGATGAACGTGGTTTTGCCGGGCTGTCGTTGACGGTCGTGGCAGAGGGACTCGGCGTGCGGGTACCGAGCCTGTACAAGCACATAGCTGGGATCGACGATCTGCGCGATCGACTCGGCCAGCTTGCTCGGGAGCAGTTGCGCAGCGAGGTGCAGGCCGCGGCCATCAATCTGTTCGGTCGCGAAGCGCTGCTCGGCCTGCTGCGCGGGTACCGGGAGTATGCCACCGCGCATCCGGGCCGCTACGCGGCGTTCATCGGACTGCCCAGCACCAGTCCGAGCGAGCTCCTGGCGCGAGTTATTGGCGAGTGTGCCGTTCCGGCGGTGCAGGTGCCCGTCGTGACCCTGGCGGTCCGTAGCGTGATCCGCGGCTTCGTCGGCCTGTCCGCCACCGGCGCGATCAGTGCCGGCCGCGAGAGCGATGCCGTCTTTGCGGCGATCCTCGACCTGCTGGACCACGGGATGCTGCCGTCCGAATCGCGCAGCCGGTTGTACGGCCGAAACGGTGCGGGGCCCGCCGGTAAGCTCGGCGATCGTGCGTGTCCTCGTCGTCGGTTCCGGTGCCCGTGAGCACGCGCTGTGCCTTTCTCTGGCGGCCGATCCCGCCGTCAGCTCGCTGGTGTGCGCTCCGGGAAACGCAGGTACCGCAGCTGTCGCCGAACAGCGAGGGGTCGACCAACTCGACGGCTCGGCCGTTGCTGCGCTGGCGGTCGAGTTGTCCGCCGACCTGGTTGTCATCGGGCCTGAGGCGCCGCTCGTCGCCGGTGTCGCCGATTCGGTGCGCGCGGCCGGGATCGCCTGTTTCGGGCCGTCCGCAGCTGCCGCTCAGCTGGAGGGTAGCAAGGCGTTCGCGAAGTCGGTGATGGCGGCAGCGGGTGTGCCGACGGCTGCCGCACGCGTGTGCTCGGTCGAGGCCGAGGCGGCCGCCGCGTTGGATGAGTTCGGTCCGCCGTACGTGGTGAAGGACGACGGGTTGGCCGCAGGCAAGGGCGTGGTCGTCACGACCGATCGTGCTGAGGCGCTGGCCCATGCGATCGCCTGCGGGCCGGTCGTGATCGAGGAGTACCTCGACGGCCCGGAGGTGTCGCTGTTCTGCGTCACCGACGGTTCAACGGTGGTGCCGCTTGTCCCGGCTCAGGATTTCAAGCGTATCGGCGACGGCGATACCGGCCCGAATACCGGTGGTATGGGCGCGTATGCACCGCTACCGTGGCTGCCTGCGGGCCTGAGCGAGGACATCGTGCGGACGGTCGCCCGGCCGACGATCGCTGAGCTGTCCCGACGGGGCACGCCATTCGCCGGTCTGCTGTACGTCGGCCTGGCGATGACCAGCCGTGGGCCACGCGTCGTCGAGTTCAACGCCCGCTTCGGTGATCCGGAGACGCAAGTGGTCCTGGCGTTGCTTGAGACGCCGGTGGCCGGACTGCTGTACGCGGCGGCGACAGGTGCGCTCGCTGAGCACCCCCCGCTGCGGTGGCGAGGCGGGTCGGCTGTGACGGTCGTGCTTGCCGCGGCGGGATACCCTGCTGAACCGGTCACAGGTGCGGTGATCACCGGAGCCGAACGGCCGGGCGTGATCCATGCCGGAACACGACGGCGCGAGGACGGCGCGATCGTTTCGGCCGGTGGGCGGGTGCTCTCGGTGACTGCTGTCGGCGACACGTTGGCGCAGGCGCGGGCGGCGGCGTACGCACTCCTGGAAACGGTCGACCTGCCGGGCGGCCAGTTCCGTACCGATGTCGCGCTGCGTGCCGAACGGGGCGAGCTCACCCTCTGATCGGTAGGGGACAATGGGCGCGTGAAGCCTCCCATTCCTAACGTCCTCGCCGGTCGGTACGCCTCGACGGACATGGCCGTGCTCTGGTCGCCCGCGCACAAGGTCGTGCTGGAACGTCAGCTCTGGCTGGCGGTGCTGCGCGCGCAGGCATCGCTCGGCATCGACGTTCCGCCGGGAGCGATCGATGCGTATCAAGCCGTCGTGGACGCCGGGACGGACGCTGTCGACCTCGCGTCGATCGCAGCGCGTGAACGGGTTACTCGGCACGACGTCAAGGCACGCATCGAGGAGTTTGCGGCGCTGGCCGGGCACGAGCAGATCCACAAGGGCATGACCAGCCGCGATCTCACCGAGAACGTTGAGCAGTTGCAGGTGCGGTCCTCGCTCACCCTCATCCGGACCAAGACACTGGCGGTGCTGTCACGGCTGGCCCGCCGTGCCGCCGAATACGACTCGCTGGTCATGGCCGGCCGCTCGCACAACGTCGCCGCGCAGGCCACCACGCTGGGCAAGCGGTTCGCGTCCGCCGCAGATGAACTGCTGGTCGCTCTCGGCCGGCTGGATGATCTGCTCGCGCGGTATCCGTTGCGTGGCATCAAGGGCCCGGTAGGCACCTCGCAGGACATGCTCGATCTACTCGACGGCGACGCCGGCAAACTCGCCCAACTGGAGGCGACTGTTGCCGAACATCTGGGCTTCACGCGCGTGCTGACCAGCGTCGGGCAGGTGTACCCGCGCTCGCTGGACTGGGACGTGCTGTCGGCGCTCGTGCAACTCGCCGCGGCGCCGTCGTCGCTGGCCAAGACGATCCGGCTGATGGCTGGCAACGAACTGGTCACCGAGGGATTCCAGCCAGGCCAGGTCGGGTCGTCGGCGATGCCGCACAAGATGAACACGCGCAGTGCCGAGCGGATCAACGGGTTCGCCGTCATCCTGCGCGGCTATGCGTCGATGGCCGGCGAGCTGGCGGGCGACCAGTGGAACGAAGGCGACGTCTCTTGCTCGGTGGTCCGCCGCGTCGCGCTTCCGGACGCGTTCTTCGCGCTGGACGGGCTGCTGGAGACGATGCTGACGGTGCTCGACGAGTTCGGCGCGTTTCCCGCCGTGATCGAGCGCGAGCTGGATCGCTACCTGCCGTTCCTGGCCACGACCAAGGTGCTGATGGCCGCGGTACGCAACGGGGTAGGTCGGGAGGTAGCGCACGAGGTCATCAAGGAGCACGCGGTGAGCGTGGCGCTCACGATGCGGGAGAACGGCCGGGCGGGCAACGACCTGGTCGAGCAGCTGGCCGCCGACCGGCGCCTCGGACTGACCCAGGACCAGCTGGGCGCGCTGTTCGCCGACCCTCTGGAGTTCACCGGCGC
>JBDTDN010000321.1:0-5604 GCA_039923055.1 Jatrophihabitantaceae bacterium | reverse complement strand
TTGCGCTTCTCGACGGTCTCAGTGAAGCTCGCCATCCACGGTGCGTACGCGACACCCAGGAACACTGCCAGCAGGCTGAGGATGACGACGAACGAGGTGTAGCTCGTCTCCGGATGTGTTGCCCGGGTGGCGAAGATGACCGTCATGATGATCGCGCCGATCGCGCCGACGACCATGAAGGGCTTCCGCACGCGGATCTTGTCCGACAGCCAACCGATGATCAGAAGCGCACCGGCGTCAAAGGCCCAGATCCAGTTGCCGAGACCGTTCGCCTTGTCCTGGCTGTAGCCGAAGATCGTCTGGAAGTAGACGGGGAAGAAGCCGACCGCAATGTAGTAGATGATCAAAAAGACGCTGATCGAGAACGCCGACAGGATGATGTCCGCCCGTACCATCTGCCGGAACGGGCTCTTGAGTGACTTCTCGACGTCGATACCAGCCGCACGGGCCTCGATGAGGGTGCGGTCGTGAGCGCTGACCATGAGTTGATCGCGCAGTTGCGGTGTCAGCTCGCGCAGGAAGAACAACGAGAGCACGGCGACGACGAGTCCGACGATGCCGGAGGCTGCGTACTGGTTGTGCCACGGCGTGCTGTTGCTCGTGTTGCTGATCTGAAGGGCAACCACGAGCGAGCCAAGTACCGGACCGAGAGTCCAGAAACCCATCGCGGACGCCCGTCCCAGTTGCGGACTGAAGTCCCGGATCAGTGCCGGGGTTGCGACGAGAATGGCGCCCTCAACGAGCCCGATCGCGGCGAACACGATCGCGAACCCGACCTTGCTGTCCGCGAGTGGGACACCGACCAGGCACAGCAGCGCCACGATGAACAGGCCGGACGTGATGATGTTTACGCGCCCGACCTTGTCGGCGATGCCGCTCACAAAGGAGGCGACTGCGCCCAGGATGTAGCCAACGACGGCGATATTGACGTAGAAGACGAACGACATGTGGTAATCGACGAGGATGCCGTTCTTGCCATGCGTCCCGGCCGCGACAGCACCAGCCAGATAGAACTGGTAGTACAGCACGATCGTGGCCAGCACAACGATGCCCAAACACAGGTAGCGCCTAGCTCCGCCCGGATAGTTGGCGAGTTCAGTTCGGCGGGGCTTGCGTACAACAGTCGCTGGGGTCATTGCCGTCCTTGGTGTGGTCGGACTCTCTTGGTCTAACAGAGTCTTTATATTCCCCACGAGCACGGCCGGTCAACGACATGCCGATCACGATCCGGTTTTCTCTCGCACGCGGGAGTTGCCCCACGCCACTTGGTGAAAGAAATCCCGGATCTGGCTACTTGATCAGACCGAGGCTCTTGACGGCCTCGCGCTCCTCGCTGAGTTCGGCGACCGATGCGTCGATCTTGCCGCGGGAGAACTCGTTGATGTCCACGCCGGCGATGATCTCCCAGTTGCCGTCGACCGCACGACACGGGAAGGACGAGATCAAGCCCTCGGGCACCCCGTACGATCCGTCCGAGACGATCGAGGAGGACGTCCAGTCGGTGCCGTTCGTCCAGTCATAGACGTGGTCGATAGCGGCGTTCGCGGCTGACGCGGCTGACGATGCCCCACGGGCCTGGATGATCGCGGCGCCGCGCTTGGCGACGGTCGGGATGAACGTGTCCTTCAGCCAGGACTCCTCGACCTGTTCCGCGACCGACTTGCCGTTGACCTGCGTCGTGTACAGATCCGGGTACTGCGTCGCGGAGTGGTTGCCCCAGATCGTCATCTTCTCGATCGCGTTGACCGGGACGGAGAGCTTGTTCGCAACCTGCGACAGCGCCCGGTTGTGATCCAGGCGGGTCATTGCGGTGAACCGGCCGGCCGGAACATCCGGCGCATGCTGCTGGGCGATCAGCGCGTTGGTGTTGGCCGGGTTGCCGACGACCAGAATCTTGATGTCGCTCGCGGCGTGGGCATTGATCGCTGTGCCCTGCGGGCCGAAGATGCCGCCGTTCGCCTCGAGCAGGTCGCCGCGCTCCATGCCCGCGGTACGCGGACGAGCACCGACCAGCAACGCCACATTGGTGCCGTTGAACGCGGCGTTCAGATCGTCGGTGATGTCGATACCGGACAGCAGCGGGAACGCGCAGTCGTCCAGTTCCATCGCGGTGCCTTCGGCGGCCTTCAGAGCGGGCGCGATCTCGAGCAGGCGCAGACGCACCGGCACATCCGGGCCGAGAAGGTGGCCGGACGCGATACGGAACAGCAGCGCGTAGCCGATCTGACCGGCAGCGCCGGTTACGGTGACGTTCACAGGAGTAGGCATGGTTCGCAGATTACCGCCCATACGTGAACCGAACCTGCGCGGGTTTACCGACTGCGAAGCAGCTCACTCAACCGGCTCGAGCGCGGTCGACGAGTTCACCCGAGCTTGATCGTCGCCGCCAGGATCAAAGCACCGAACCCGACGTAGCACGCGACATCACGCCACCTGCCCCGCACCGCCAACCAACCCGCGTGCGGACCCGAGAGCGACCCGCGGAGCACGGCTGCCAGCGCCATAGCGGTTGCGACCATCAGGCTTCCTCGACGCCAGTGATCAGGCTGGAAGAACAGGTAGACGAAGGCCGCGGCCAGTACCGCGAGAACGATCAGAAATGGTGCCTGCAATTTCGCTCGACGACCGATCTGAAATGGCATGGCTCAGGCCACGGCAGAACGTTCGGCGGCCAGAACTACATTCGACAGCAGCATCGCGCGCGTCATCGGGCCTACGCCGCCGGGGTTCGGGGAGAGATAGCCGGCGACCTCGGCGACGTCCGCAGCGACATCTCCGGCGATCTTGCCGTCGACGCGGCTCACTCCGGCGTCCAGCACGGCTGCACCAGGTTTGATCATGTCTGCAGTGATCAGATTCGGCGAGCCGGCCGCGGCGACGACGATGTCCGCCTGCCTCACATGCGCAGCAAGATCACGCGTACCGGTATGACAGACCGTGACCGTCGCGTTCTCGGCCCGGCGGGTCAACATCAACGCCAAGGGACGGCCGACGGTGATCCCCCGACCGACGACGACAACGTTGGCGCCGGCAATCGGTACCTCGTGGCGGCGCAGCAGTTCGATGATGCCGGTGGGCGTGCAGGGCAACGGCGCAGGCTTGCCCAGCACCAGCCAGCCGAGGTTCGTCGGGTGTAGACCGTCGACATCCTTGCTGGGATCGACCGCGGCCAGAATGGCGAATTCGTCCAACCCGGTCGGCTGCTGCACCAGGAACGCAGTACAAGCCGGGTCGGCGTTGAGTTCAGCCACCACGGCCTCGACCTCGGCCTGGGTCGTCGATGCGGGTAGTTCGCGCTGGATGCTGGCAATGCCGATCTCCGCGCAGTCCTTGTGCTTGGCGTTGACGTACCAGCGACTGGCCGGATCCTCGCCAACTAGGACCGTGCCCAGCCCAGGGACGATGCCGCGCTCCGCCAGCGCGACCAGCCGCACCGCCAACTCGGCCTTGATCGTCGCCAGGGTGGCCTTGCCGTCCAGAATCGTCGCCGTCACGCGCCTCATCCTGCCAGCCGGGTTGGTCGGCTCTGACGTGCGACCCGACCAACCCGGTTGCTGCTTCTAACCGTGACTTCTGCAGCCGTTACTTCTGCAGCGACGGACCGGGGTACGGGTTCGCCTGCGGCGCAGCATTCGCCACTGCCCTATTGCTCCGTGCCGACAAGATCATCAGCACGCCACCGATGATCGCGAGGACTGCGGCAACCCCGGTCAGCCAGAAGCCGATCTGCGGGCCGTGCGAGATCGTCAGCGTGTGGCCGTTCTGCTTGGCCAGCTGGCTCGCGTCGTCCCAGCTCAGCTTGCTGCCCGTGCCCAGATCAACCTTGTACTGCGACGCAAGCATGAACCACGCGACAATCAGGCAGATGACCGTGACGGCTCCCGCGCCGGCGGCGTAGCGACCGCCATTGACGACTGGGTGCGCGGAACCGCGAGTGAACCTCGACGAGATCTTGCCCAGCAGCATCGCCGCGACGGCTCCCCCGATCACGATCAGCAGGATCGGGCCGATCATCCCGATTTTGCCGTCGTCCCACGGGTGCAGGTTGGAACCGGACAGCGCCCGTTCGCCGTCGACGTCTCCGTACGGCGCGAACCACGTCGTGAACAGGCCGATCAGACCGAGCAGCCCGGCGACCGGGACCAGCCACGCGACGGCCGGCACCTTGACCTGTACATCAACGGGCGCCTGGTACACGGGCGGTGGCGGGACGGGAGCACCATACGCGGGAGGCGGGCTCGTGGGCGGCTGGCCCACGGGCTGGCTTGCGGGCGGTGGCGGGAAGGACGTCATCAACACTCCGGTTCACTAGGGAACGACACGCCGACGTTGAGTGTCGACAGTCTGTGCCTGTCTTATGCCCGTACCGATCAGGCGACTAACACCAGAACCCAACCCGAACGCGATGAGCGCTCGCACGAAGCGGCCGCCGGCGCGCGAGCGAGCGATCTTGCGCGCGGATTGGGACATCCACCCGAGCTTGCGAGCGGTAGTGGCCCAATCCGTCTTCGGCGGATCAGTCAGTGGGCGAAGTGACGGGTGCCGGTGAAATACATCGTGGCACCGGCGGCCTTTGCAGCCTCGATGGCCTCGCCGTCACGGATCGAACCACCGGGCTGCACGATGGCCCGGACGCCGGCATCGAGCAGCACCTGCAGGCCGTCCGCGAACGGGAAGAACGCATCAGAGGCTGCGACCGAACCCGCGACCCGGCCCCCCGCTCGCGCCACTGCGAGCTTGCACGAGTCGACGCGGTTCACCTGACCCATGCCGACGCCCACGGTCGCACCGCCGCGCGCCAACAAAATCGCGTTCGACCGCACGGCACGCAGCGCCCGCCAGCCGAAGACCAGGTCGGCGAACGTCGTCTCGTCCACCGCATCACCGGCGGCGAGTGTCCACGTCGACGGGTCGTCGCCGGGTGCGTCGATGCGGTCGGCCGTCTGGACCAGCAGGCCACCGGAGATCGGCCGCGTTTCCAGGCTCGGTGCACTCGACCGGGCCGGAACGACCAGCACACGAAGGTCGGTCTTCTTGACCCACCGCTCCAGCACGCCGTCCTCGTACCCAGGGGCCACGACGACTTCGGTAAAGATCGGGCCGAGCTGATCGGCCATCGTCATCGTCACCGGACGGTTGCTCGCGACGACGCCGCCGTACGCACTAGACGAGTCGCAGTCGTGCGCCTTGCGGTGTGCGTCCGCGATGTCAGTTCCGACCGCGATGCCGCACGGATTGGCGTGCTTGATGATCGCGACGCACGGCTGCTCGAAGTCGTAACAGGCCTTCCACGCGGCGTCGGCATCGACATAGTTGTTGTAGCTCATCGCCTTGCCGGCCAGCTGCTCTGCCTGCGCCAGCCCGGCGACATCGTTGTTGTGCCCGACGTACAACGCAGCTTGCTGGTGCGGATTCTCGCCATACCGCAGCACCTCGGCCCGCTCGTACGACGCCGCGATCCAGCCAGGGAATCCGGTGGCCGTCGAGTCCACCAGATCGTCGGGCGTAACCGCACTACCCAGCCACGACGCGACCGCGATGTCATAGGCGGCGGTGTGGCGGAACGCGGCGAGTGCGAGACGCTGTCGTGCCGGGAGGTCGAAC